>NZ_JBBOWX010000001.1:1256250-1565625 GCF_038007285.1 Sporosarcina sp. FSL K6-3457 | reverse complement strand
CTGTGGTATCTCCGGTCTAGCATCATCAGCTGAATGCTCAGCTGCTGGACTTGTAAAATCGGATCTATTCAATGCCAAAGCAATGTTACCAACAAAGGCAGATGATAGTATCATCTCTTCTTCATATGTTTTAGTAAAAGGAGAAAAATATCTCGCACACCCTTCAACACCAAGTGAATTCGTATCATCCGGTGGTACCGGTGTGAATGAATCATTCATCCAACGAATGCTTGGACCATGGAAAGGAGACGCCTCGAAGCTATTCCCTTCGAATTCGGCTTTCTCATCCAGCATTGTTTCTAGCGCAATATTTGAAGCAGATGACATAGCTCCAGCACCAGTACAGCTCACACTGGACGGGATAACCGCTACATGGAGCGATTCAGCTTCGAATGATGTCATTGGCTATTATGTCTATGAGGATGGCGTACAAATCTTTGTCATTGCAGATGGAGCACCGCACTCCTTCAACATTGGCGGTGGCTCATACACAGTCAAAGCCGTTGACATTACAGGTAAACTATCCGAGGCGTCTAATAGCGTCATGATGGAGGTCGCTGTACCTGATGAGGAAACACCTGACACCATGCCGCCAGATGAACTACCACCTGAAAATGACGATGAGAATGACGAGGATCTTCTTCCTCCTATTGAAGAAACACCGATTGAAGATGGGACTGAATAACAAAAAGGGCTTGTTCGCTATCCTACTAGCGACCAAGCCCTTTTATGCGTTACTTCAATCTTCCATTGTCGACAAATCACCTGTTGGTAAATTTAGTTCCCAAGCTTTCAATACACGGCGCATAATTTTTCCGCTCCGTGTTTTCGGTAATTTATCCTTAAACTCAATCTCACGCGGTGCGGCATGTGCTGCAAGCCCTTTTTTAACAAACTGTCGAATATCTTCTTTTAATTCTTCCGTTGGCTCGTAGCCATCATGAAGCGCGACAAATGCTTTGATAATTTCTCCACGTACTGGATCCGGTTTGCCTATGACACCCGCTTCAACAATGGCAGGGTGTTCAAGTAATTTACTTTCTACCTCGAATGGACCTACCCGCTCTCCACTCGTCATAATCACATCATCCACACGACCTTGGAAGAAAAAGTAGCCATCTTCATCAATATACGCCGAATCACCTGACACATACCACTCATCATTCAAGAAATAAGAGTCGTACTTCTCAGGATTATTCCAGATTTGACGCATCATAGCCGGCCAACCTCTTTTAATCGCTAAATTGCCCATATGATTTGGTGGTAGAACATTTCCTTGATTATCAACAATTGCTGCTTCAATACCCGGAACTGCTTTTCCCATGGAGCCTGGTTTGATTGGCAGACAAGCAAAGTTACAAATCGTTTGCGCACCTGTTTCTGTCATCCACCATGTATCGTGAATGCGAAGTTTAAATGCTTCAGATCCCCAGCGAATCACTTCTGGATTAAGCGGTTCACCAACGGACAAAATATGACGCAATGAAGAAAGGTCATGTTTTCGTAACGGTCCTTCCCCTACTCCCATCAGCATTCGGAATGCCGTCGGAGCGCTGTACCATACCGTCACACCATACTCTTCGATCGCTTCGTACCAGGCCTCTGACGAAAACCTTCCACCGACAACCAGGCTCGTTGCACCAACTAACATAGGTCCAAAAATACCATAAGCTGTACCCGTCACCCAACCTGGATCCGCCGTACACCAGAACGTATCTTCATCCTTCAAGTCCAGGACCCAGCGTGTTGTTTGAAGTTGCTGCACCATCGCTTCCTGAACATGTAGAACCCCTTTAGGTGTACCTGTTGATCCAGATGTATAATGAAGGAGTGTTGGGTCTTCACGCTCCATCCATTCCACTTGGAAATGCGGGGAAGCATCTACCATATATTTGTTATAATCAACGAAGATTCCCTCTTCTTTAATATCATCCCCAACGAGGAAAATTGTTTTCAAATGAGGTAATTTGTCGACTGGTATCCTGTCAACTAGTGCTGGTGTTGTAATAATTGCAGTTGCTTCACTATCTGAAAGCCGGTCGTAAACCGCACCTTCCATGAATGCCTCAAAAAGCGGTCCAACGATAGCCCCTAATTTCAATGCACCAAGTAACGCAAAATATAACTCCGGGGAGCGCGGCATGAAGATGAAAATACGGTCTCCTTTTTCAAGTGGAGACTGATTGCGCAACACATTCGCAGCTTTATTTGACATTTTTTTCATATCTCTATAAGTATATGATTCTTTACGATCAGCATCTTTATAATAAAGTGCAACCTTATTTCTACGGTAGGAATCTGCGTGGCGATCTACTGCCTCATGCGCAATATTAATTAGTCCGGTTTCAGACCAACTAAATTCTTTTTCCACCTCTGCCCAACTAAATTCTGCAACCGTACGATCATAGTCCCCCAGTTGATATTCCCCTTGAACGACTGGCAACGTTTTCATGACCATCCCTTTCACCCTTTCAGAAAATATTTACACTATCCATTCTACCTCACTTTATACTGAATTAGCTAATTAATTTCATTTTTCTAACAGTATTTATTTTCGTTCAGCAAATGTATTTGTACTGAAAGCGCAGCGTCAGCTACAGAAGACTCTCACCGCTTTAGGTGGGCAGATAAAAGTAATTTTGTTTCTCTGTTTAGCGGGTATACAAACTCCTGCTGAACAAAAATAAAGCCTCCGGAGGATGTCACAGATTTTGTAAGGAGTCAATCGAGCAAGCTCGATTCAAAATCTGGACGCAATTATGCCGAGGCATAATTAATTTTGTAAGAATCAACGGGCTTTTTTTACTTGATTTTGTTGTATACTAGGAGTATGTGCATATCTAATGAGGTGGTGATCGTATTGGAACATGTAAAAACGTATAACGCAATGGAAATTAAGCATAAGAACGGCGATATTATTATCGAAGGGCCAATATCGGCCAGTGATCTTGAAAATTTGGAATTCCACGAAGACCTTGTCGCATTTAGGCCTCCCGCCCAGCAACATAAGGCACTAGTCGAAATTGCAGGTCTTCCCGAAGGCCGCATTCTAATCGTGCGCGATATGAACACGGTCGTTGGATACGTCACGTATTTGTACCCCGATCCATTGGAGCGGTGGTCACAAGGTAGTATGGAAAATCTCATTGAACTTGGAGCTATCGAAGTAATTCCTAAGTTTCGAGGTGGTGGTGTTGGAAAATCGCTACTACGTGTTTCCATGATGGACGATGCGATGGAAGATTACATTATTTTGACAACCGAATATTATTGGCATTGGGATTTGAAAGGGACCAAACTAAATGTTTGGGAATACCGCAAAGTCATGGAAAAGATGATGAATGCAGGTGGTTTGGAATATTATGCAACAGACGATCCAGAAATATGTTCACATCCTGCCAATTGCCTAATGGCAAGAATCGGCAAAAGAATTGACCAAGATTCCATTCAACAATTCGATAGCTTACGGTTCATGAACCGATTCATGTATTGAAAGTGAGGATATTCAAATGCTGATTGAAGAGATTATGATTAAAGATGTCATGACACTCTCACCTGACAACACGGTGAAAGATGCACTTCAAGCGATGCGTGTTAATAAGATCCGTCATGTACCTATTCTCACGACCGAAGGCGCAGTTATTGGTATTGTGACAGACCGGGATTTAAAGGAAATCGTCCCATCCTCAATATCTGAAATAATAGACCATAGCGTTTATGATACAGCACTCGAAGACATTATGACGACGAACTTGATTATCGGTCACCCAATGGATTTTGTGGAAGAAGCGGCCGTTATATTTTATGAAAATAAAATCGGTGCCCTTCCGATTGTTTCTAATAACAAATTGGTCGGTATTATTACAGAAACAGACCTCCTCTATAAATACATTGAGTTGACCGGTGCACATCAGCCCGGTTCACAAATCGAAGTACGGGTACCAAATGTACCAGGTATTCTCTTTGAAGTATCTAAAGTTTTTCATGAACAGAAAACGAATGTACTAAGTGTGCTTGTCTATCCAGACAAGGAAAACGATGCAACAAAAATTCTAGTAATCCGCATAAATTCTATGAATCCACTTACCATTATCCAAGGATTGAAGGATAGCGGATTTGAGGTCCTTTGGCCAAATGTGCCAGGAATAATCGTATGAAAAAAGATGCCGCATTCATCTTTTCCGAAGAGCAACTTGGATACTCGTTTTCAGACACACACCCTTTCAATCAAAAAAGAATTCTTTTAACACTTGATTTACTAAAGAAGTCTGGGGCCATCCAGGAGAGCGATATCGTGCCTCCTCGTATGGCGACTGATGATGAATTACTACTTGCGCATGACAGCAAGTTTATTGACATTGTCAAAAAAGCGGGAAAAGGAGAATTACATGAAGATGTAGGGGAGATTTATGGCATTGGTACAGATGACACCCCTATCTTTTCAAACATGCATGAAGCTAGCGCTATGCTAGTCGGCGGTACGTTAACAGCAGTAGATGAAGTGATGGAAGGTCGCGCAAAGTATGCCTTAAATCTTGGCGGTGGACTCCATCATGGATTCCATGGCCGTGCCTCTGGCTTTTGTGTCTACAATGATAGTTCCGTCGCCATCAAATACCTGCAAAAGAAATACGGGGCACGTGTCCTTTATATTGATACCGATGCTCACCACGGAGATGGTGTCCAGTGGAGTTTCTATGACGACCCTACAGTTTGTACATTATCCATCCATGAAACCGGTCGCTACCTCTTTCCTGGAACCGGCAATATCACGGAACGTGGGAATGGGACTGGCTATGGAACGTCTTTCAATTTTCCAATCGATGCTTTTACAGAAGATGAGTCATTTCTATCTATTTATAGGGCAGCCATCACAGAAGTGACTGAATTTTTCAAACCAGATGTCATTTTGACGCAAAATGGGGCCGACGCACATTATTTTGACCCCCTTACCCATTTATATGGAACGATGGCAATTTATAAAGAAATCCCTCGCATCGCCCGAGAAATAGCCGATCAATATTGTAATGGACGATGGATTGCTGTCGGTGGTGGAGGCTATGATATTTGGCGTGTCGTGCCAAGAGCCTGGGCGCATATTTGGCTAGCCATGACAAAGGATTCAGCCCCTACTGGCCCTCTTCCCGAGGACTGGCTCTCCGCATGGCAAGGTCAGTCTCCTGTGCCGCTCATTCCGACGTGGGAAGATCCTGAACCACTTTATGAGCCCATCCCTCGGAAAGCAGAAATAACCGAGAAAAATGAGCAAATGCTTAGTCGGGCCTTACATACAATCCGTAATGAGCAATCATCAACTTGATTCAGTAGATAAATCTTCACAAAATAACAAAAGCGCAAGCGCCTGTTCAGCCCCGACAAGCACTGGAGGGCTTGAAAGTAAAGGTGCCCTTGCCTTTACTAGCAAGACCGAAGCGACTAGAGGGGCTAGGCGCTGGAGCCTAGACGAGAAATAACCGTATTCCGACTTATCCACAGTACGAGAATTTTATAATTTCCAAAGCTAATAAAAAATGGGCAACGTCATCTCAATGAATGACGTTGCCCATTTTTTATTTTGTTGATTCGCGTTCTTCGAGCCTGAATGGTAAAATGACCTGTTTGTCATCCACCTCTTCACCGTTCATCAGTTTTGTCAATAAGCGCATGGATACTGCGCCTAAATCATAGAGCGGTACGGCAATTGACGTCAATTGTGGGCGTACGACTCTCGCTAATATGGAATGCTCAAAACAAATCAATTCATAGTCCTCTGGTACAGATAGACCGCTATCTCTTATACCATTCAACAAGCCAACTGCCAATACATCGCTTCCTGCGAAAACAGCTGTCGGTTTCCCTGCTAGTTCAAAGATTTTTTTACAATCTTCATAAGCACCATCATACGTATTATCAATTTCAATAATCAGTTCTTCATCAACAGCAAGATCGGCAGCTTGGAGCGCACGAATATAACCTGCTTTTTTACTAATACGGTTGATATCCTTTGTCAGTGGTCCTGAGGCAAAAACAATCCTTTTATGACCATTTGCGATTAATTTATTGACTGCGACAAATGCCGCCTCTTCAAAATCAATATTCACTGTCGCTAATTGTTTTTCAACATCCAATGTCCCTACTAAAACAATTGGGACACTCGCTGTCGCCATCTCCTTGCGCACTTCATCAGAAATTGAATCACTCATGAAAATGAGCCCGTCCACTTGTTTTCCAAGATGATCCTCTATTAGTTCTACTTCTCTTGCTGTACGCTCGTCAGAATTCGACAATATAATATTGTATTCGTACATAGTCGCTACATCTGCGATCCCACGAGATAGTTCAGAATAGAAATTTTTTGAAATATCGGGAACAATCACTCCGACAGTTGTTGTCTTTTTACTTGCAAGCCCTCTTGCCACAGCATTCGGTCGATACCCGAGCCGTTCAATACAGTCAAGCACTTTTTTTCTAGTTGCAGGTTTGACATTCTGATTGCCATTCACTACACGAGAAACCGTCGCCATTGAAACACTTGCTTCTCTGGCGACATCATAAATTGTTACGGCCATTATAGTTTAACTCCTTTCATCCTTCTATGTATGCAGTAAAACCAGCTCCGTGTAACATTCCCTAGAAGTTTTAACTTAATGTGGTTAGGAAAATCCCCCAATCCTATTAAGTTAAAACGCCGGAACCATTAAAGGTCCGGCGTTTGCTCATTAGATTGTTTGGTGAGTATTCATGAAGCGTTCAATGGCTTCGTAAAATTCGTCAAACTGTTGCAAGTCCATCTGTTGTGCAGAATCGGACAATGCGACAGCTGGATCCGGATGTACTTCGGCCATTACACCATCTGCACCTACTGCAATCGCAGCTTTCGCTGTTGGCAGTAACAAATCTTTTCTACCCGTTGAGTGCGTTACATCAACGAATACTGGCAAATGCGTTTCTTGTTTCAAAATTGGAACAGCTGAAATATCTAATGTGTTACGAGTCGCCCGTTCATATGTACGGATACCACGTTCACAGAGAATAATCTGGCTATTACCTTTTGACATAATGTATTCAGCAGCATGGATGAATTCATCGATTGTTGCAGCTAAACCGCGTTTCAGAAGGATTGGTTTATTAATCATACCAGCTTCCTTCAATAATTCAAAGTTTTGCATATTACGTGCGCCAATTTGAACAACATCGATGTAATCCATTGCTTCCTCTAGATGTGACGGAGTGATAATTTCCGTTACAACTGAAAGACCTGTTTCATCAGACACACGCTTTAAAATTTTCAAACCTTCCAAGCCTAGACCTTGGAAATCGTATGGCGATGTACGTGGCTTGTACGCGCCACCTCTAATCATCGTCAACCCTTTAGCTTTAATCGATTGTGCAACAGCTAGTACTTGCTCGTATGACTCAACAGCACATGGACCGTAGATGAATGACGGTTTCCCGTCCCCAATCTTATGACCATTAATATCAACAATTGTATCCTCCGCTTTGCGTTTACGTGATACAAGTAATGCATTGCGTTGGTCATCTTCCTGTATTTCAAGCGCAGACATGAAAATCCCTTTAAAGATCTGCTCGAGAACTCCATTTGGTAACGGACCGTTGTTATACTCTTTCAAGAAGTTAAGCATTTCCCGTTCACGAATTGGGTCGTATCGGTTAACACCCTGCTTCTCTTTTACCTTACCAATTTCTTGAACAACTTCTGTTCTCTCATTAATCAAGTCTAAAACCTTGATATTTAGGTCATTTACACGACCTCTTAACTCATCTAGCTCATTCTGTCTCATCTTGTCCGTCTCCTCCCCCACATATGATTCCCTTTCCGAAGAGGGGAATATATGTTACATTTTTAGATAATAGACCAAGTATAAAGAATACTATTTGAAAAGTCACGTTATTTATTCAAATTTATTTTTTTATTGGACATTTATCGACAGAAAGGGTGGATTATTCTGGCTACTACATTATTTGCGCTCGACATTGGAACACGCTCCGTCGTCGGCATTATACTCAAAGAAGACAATGGTACCTATCATGTTGCTGACCTCATTTCAATTGAGCATAAAGAGCGTTCAATGATTGATGGACAAATACATAATATTTTAAGTGTAGCAAGCGTCATCTCCGACATTAAAGAAAAACTTGAGGAAAAACATGGTACTTTAAAACGGGTCAGTGTGGCCGCAGCTGGTCGCGCCTTAAAAACAGCAGAAGGAACAATGGCTGTCGACATTTCAGAGCACTCGCTCATTTCAATGGAGGATGTCAATCGACTGGAACTAGCAGCAGTCCAGCAGGCTCAGCAAAAATTATTATCATCCAACTCCATTACAAAAGATGAGTATTATTATTGTGTTGGCTATTCCGTTCTTCACTACAAGCTTGAGGGTGAAGAAATCGGCAGCTTAATTGATCAAGCAGGTCGATCTGCATCTGTAGACGTGATTGCCACATTTCTCCCGCGTGTTGTCGTAGAGTCTCTCCTATCTGCATTGAAACGTGCAGGACTGGAGATGGAGGCTTTAACGCTGGAACCAATCGCAGCTATTAATGTCCTGATTCCTCCATCCATGAGGCGCCTCAACGTCGCGCTTGTCGATATTGGGGCAGGAACATCAGATATTGCCATTACCGATAACAACACCGTTGTCGCTTACGGTATGGTGCCACTCGCTGGAGATGAAATCACAGAAGAACTTAGCAACCACTATTTGCTCGACTTTCCACTCGCTGAAAATGCTAAGAGAAACATTTCGTTAGGTGACGATATTGTACTAACCGATATTCTAGGATTTGAACAACATGTTGCTGCAACTGAAGTAACCACCGTGATTAAACCTGCCGTCGAACGCTTAGCAAAATCCATTGCTGATGAAATCAAACGACTGAATAATGGGCAATCCCCTAAAGCAGTCATGGTTGTTGGCGGTGGTAGTCTAACACCAGGACTGACAAAAGATATTAGCGCTTGCCTTGAACTTCCTGAGAATCGGGTCGGGATTCGTGGATTGGATGCACTCACTGAAATTACATTAGAACCGGGGATCATCTCCTCGCCAGAACTTGTGACGCCAATCGGGATTGCCATTGCGGCAAGAAGGGCTCCTATTCACTACATGTCTGTTTCCGTAAATAACAAAACGATACGACTTTTCGAACTAAAGGAAATGACCGTTGGCGACGCACTTCTTGCGGCCAATATTACAAGTCGACAACTGTACGGCATGCCTGGGCTTGGAATGTCAGTCTCTGTCAACGGCAATGACATACTCATCCCCGGAGAACACGGCACACCAGCAACAGTTCTCTTAAACGGTCAAACAGCTAGTACAAAAGACCGTATTACAGATGCAGATCAACTAGAATTATTACCAGGACAAGATGGTGCAGATGCTTCTGCAACTATACGAGATCTTTTAGAAGAAACAGTATCCATCCATGCCTCGATTGACGGCCTATCAGTTACATTAGAACCTGAAATCATCGTCAATGGAATCCAGCAATCTATCGACACAGCCGTACAGGATCGAGATAAAATCGTCATTTCGCAAACAAGGACATTGGCTGCCGCATTAGTAAAAGTCAATCGTGGCAAGTTGCTTGAAGAAGATGCTTTCACAGTCACAATTAATCAAAAACCAGTGACATTAAAAAAGCGTAGTTCTGAGTTTTGGGTTGATAAAACACCCATCCGCCCTTCTTATGTGATAAAAGACGGAGATGTAATTACACTACAAAAGCCTCCTTTACCGAGTGTAACCGAAGTAATATTAGAACTCGGGAAAAAGTCATTTGATGAAATGACCGTTACATTTAATGGGTCAGCGCTGACAATTCGAAAACCACGACTGTCGATTTTGCTAAATGGACAGTCGGCTACGGAAAGCGACATTGTAAAGCCCGGGGACAAACTTAATTTCACTTCACTTAATGATAGCCCGATTGCCTTTAGTGATGTCTTTGCATTTACAGATTACAAGTTACCAGAAAATACTTCTAGCCACTACCAACTTCTTCGGAACGGCTCTCAGATTGGATTCAATGATCAGATTTTCGGTGGAGATATACTTGAAATTGTCTTCACATAATCAATTACGCCTCGGCGTAATTGCGTCCAGAGGCTTTATCTTCATTCAGCAGGTGTTTGAGCACCTGCTGAATGAAGACAAATGCCCGTCTACCAAAGTGAGGTAGACGGGCATTTATATGTTCAATCTATCTATTTCATTTCTCGTTATCAATAATATCAGACACGGCGTTCTGACTGGATACTTTCTCATTTCCTACATTTTCACTATTATCATAGGAAACATTACTATTTCCAGTTGTTGCATCCTCAGCGGTATTGTCTTTTCCTACAACTGCTTGATGAATAGCTTCTGCAGTAGATGTCACTAAATCTTCTCCAGTTTCCAGTGCCTCTCCCACTTTTGCAGCAGTCTTCTCGATAAATTCCATCGCCTCTTCCCCCTCAGATGAGGCAGTGCCATCATCCATTGGAACAGGATTTTTTGACTTCATCGACTTGACCTTTTCCACAAGTTGTTCAGACTGTTCTTGAATTGTTTTAGATAACTCACCCGTTTTTTCTTTGGCTACAGATGTGAATTCTGTCGCTTTTTCCTTAGCAACTGAACTAATTTCAATGCTTTTATCCTTCAATTGTATAGCTTGTGTCGTTAGATCCCCACGCATTTCACTACCTGATTTTGGTGTAAGGAACAAGGCTGTAGCCGCACCAATGATTCCTCCAACAAGGGCACCAAACAAAAAGGTTCCGGCAGCAGAGCCGTCCCTTTCCTCATAGAAAGAATCCGTATGATGACGATCGTATTCATAGTTTACCGGCAAATAAGACGGCTCACCATAGGCATTCTCATATTGTTTTTTTTCTGCTTCATATTCATGGTTATAATTAGGTTTCACTCCGCGATTTTCACTCATATCCGATTCCTCCCGATTTTCATAACTGGTATATCCATATGACATGATCATAGCCACTCTTTAAAAGAGCGTTATTTTTTCTTACTAGTGGCCGGTTTATATACCTTCCAACCAGCTGCCTTTTTTGGCTGCCGCTCTTTTACTTTACCGACAATATCAATCACCACATTGCTCCATTGAACAACCTGCGCAATCTTATCACCGTTCCGCTCGGCTTCTGTCGTAATCGTATCTGATACCCGACGCACAGACGAAGTCAATCCTGTCACAGAATCACCGACTCCTTTAACAGCATCGACAACGGAATTCAATTTCTCCGCCTTATGCTGAATATCTTCAGCAAGGCTATTCGTCTTGTGTAGAAGATCCGCCGTTTCCTTTGTAATACCTTCCAATTGGGTCGTTAGCCCGTCCATCGTTTCAGAAACTGTTTCTAAAGTTTTCTTCACCGAGAACAACGTCATCGCTAAGCTTACGCATAAAATCAAAAATGCGATGGCAGCGACTATAGCTGCTATGTACAATAAATTTTCCATGGTACTGCCTCCTTCAACTACTACACATTAAGTACTGTTTACCCTATTTAAAGGTAAAGTAAACGTTATGTCTCTATAACCTCTTCGACATCTTTCGCAATTTCCCTGCTCTGCAATAGAAATTTCTTTCATTTCCTCATCATTGATTTGCTAGCCAGACCAAAAACAGCCGTCTTTGAATCAAGGTAATCTAATAACCTCGACTCTAGATTCGGCTGCTTCACGTTCAATCTGCGGCTTCTGTATCCAAATGGGATTTGAATGCCTGTATATACTTCTGGACATCACCAGCACCCATGAATAGGTAAACTGCGTTGCCATGCGTATTTATTAATTGAATATCATTTAGTTCCAAATGCTTTGCTCCAGGAATCTTATCAATCAGGTCATTGATCGTTAAGTTCCCTGCTTTTTCGCGAGCAGATCCAAATATATCACATAAATAAACATGGTCAGCCGTCGCAAGACTATCGGCAAACTCCGTCATTAGGGCAGCCGTCCGTGTAAATGTATGCGGCTGGAATATCGCAACGATTTCCCGTTCAGGATATTTCTGCTTTGCTGTTTGCAATGTTGCTTGTATTTCAGTCGGATGATGCGCGTAGTCATCCACGATTATCCGGCCTTCTACTTCCTTCACCGTAAACCGTCTTTTTACACCTTGAAAAGTGGATAGCCTTTCTTGGATAACCGATGCCTCTACGCCTTCATAATGACAAAGTGCAATCACACCTAAAGCATTCAAAATTGTATGGTCACCTGCGAGTGGAATGGAGAATGTATGGTACAGTTCATGCCGCACGAAAACATCAAAGGTTGAGCCATCCACTGTTTTCGTTATATTTTTTGCTGCGAAATCATTCGACTCATCAAATCCATAATAGACAACAGGTACTTTCGCTTGAATTTGCTGCAGATGGGTATCATCACCACAAGCAATGAGCGCTTTTTTCACACGTAACGCCATTTCTTCAAAAGCATCCATCACGTCCGCCAAGTCTTTAAAGTAATCTGGATGATCGAAATCGATGTTTGTCATGATGGCATAATCAGGTTCGTAGGCAAGAAAATGCCGCTTGTATTCACAAGCTTCAAAAACGAAATACTCACTATCCTCAGGCCCACTTCCCGTACCATCCCCTATCAAATAGGATGTCGGTGAGTGCCCCGATAAGACATGCGCCAGCAAGCCTGTCGTCGATGTTTTACCATGAGAACCCGTTACACCAACAGAAATAAATTTCTCCATATAGTTGCCTAAAAAATCATGGTATCGAATTACTTCGAGTCCCAGTTCTCTCGATTTCACAACCTCTGGATGACTGTCAGGAAAAGCATTTCCTGCAATAATTGTCATTCCTGTTGTAATGTTATTTTCATCAAAAGCCAAAATGGGTATGTTTCTCTCTCTTAGTGGATCTTCTGTAAAGAAATATTTTTCCACATCAGAACCCTGTACTTCATTAGCTGAATCATGAAGAATTTGGGCGAGCGAACTCATTCCAGACCCTTTAATCCCTATAAAATGGAACAATGTCATATTGCAACCTCCTGGGATCATTTCTGTTCCCTTATAATCAATTACTAACCCTCATCATTATAGTAGTATTATAATTATCAATTGCGCCTCGGCGTAATTGCGTTGGGATTTTGAATTGTGCACAGCGCAATTCACTCCCCTCAAAATCCCTAACATCCGCTGGCCGACAAAAACGCCACGCCCTGTGGCATTGTCGGCACTAGTACGTCCTGTACGTCGGAGGCTTAACAGGGAGGAATTGAACTTCATTCCTCCTTAATCAGCAGGGAGTTTGAACTACCTCTGATTGAAATGCTCTTCTGGCATTCATCCCACCACTAAGGAGAAATGGAACTAAATTTCTCCCCTATAGAAGTGGGGGACTTCTGCTGATTCAAGTTAAATGTGTATTTTAGGCTTCTCTCTTTTATTCCAAACGGTCCGTTAGCTGATCCAGATCACTTTCGGTCAAAAAGACATCACGTGCCTTACTCCCACGCTGACCAGAGATGAAGCCATGCTTTTCCATTCGGTCAATCAATTTGGCTGCCCGATTGTAACCAATACTAAAATTACGTTGTAATAAAGATGTCGATGCACTGCCTTGTTCATGAATGAAATGACATACCTCTTCAAACAGCGGATCCGTCTCTTCTTCCTCAACAGCACTTGCAAGAAGGTCATCCTGACCAAACAGATAATCCGGTGCCGCCTCGTTGCGAACGTGTTCTATTATACGTTCTATCTCGTCATCCGTGACAAATGTCCCCTGAAGCCTTACACCAGCCGACTGCCCATTACCGATATACAACATATCGCCTTTACCGAGTAACCGTTCGGCCCCCGGAGAATCAATAATTGTCCTTGAATCAATTTGGGATGACACTGAAAACGCAATGCGCGTTGGGATATTTGCTTTAATCGTCCCCGTTATGACATCGACTGATGGACGCTGTGTCGCGATGATCAAATGGATACCACAAGCGCGTGCCTTCTGTGCAATTCGACTAATGGACACCTCAACATCTGCTGGAGCCATCATCATTAAATCAGCAAGCTCATCAATGACAATTAACAAATACGGCATTTTCAATGAAAAACGTCGACTGTCCGTGACCACTTTATTATAGCGTTCAATATCTCTCACACCTGCGTGAGCAAGAAGCTCATAGCGCCTTTCCATTTCCGCAACTGCCCATTTCAGTGCTGCAGTCGCTGCTTTAACATCTGTAATGACAGGACTAATGAGATGTGGAATCCCATTGAATGGCGCAAGTTCAACCATTTTAGGATCAATAAGCATCATCTTCAAATCCGTTGGTCTAGCCTTATACAGTAAGCTAACCAAAATCGAATTAATGCATACAGATTTCCCTGATCCCGTAGCCCCTGCAATCATTCCATGTGGCATTTTGCGCAGGTCTAGTGTGACAGGTGTGCCTGTTAGGCTAAGACCGAGTACGGCTTCTAATGGAGACGTGGAGGCTTTAAAACTGTCCGTCGCAATCACTTCTGATATGCGTACTGCTCGCGTCTTACGATTCGGTATTTCGATACCAATTGAACTTCTTCCTGGAATCGGGGCTTGGATTCGAATATCTTCAGCTGCTAAAGCCAATTTCAAATCATCCGTCAAATTACGGATTTTGCTTACTTTTGTCCCTTGCCCGACTGTTAGTTCAAAACGTGTCACTGTCGGCCCTTGAACCGCCTCGATAACCGTTGCTTGAACGGCAAAGTGGGACAATGCTTCTTCAAGCTTTTCCGATTGAGTATCCAACCACTCCGTATCCTCAATTTGCGCTTCAGGCGGGACCAAATAATCGAGTGAAGGGAATGCATAATACGGTTCCTCTATATTTTCATCACTATCGCTTGATTGTTCTTGTACTTCTATCGAAATCTCTTCTGTCCTACGGAGTACAGTCACAGGATTGTTTGGTTCAAATGTTTTTTCTATCGCTACTGATGTATGCACAGGTTTTTGCTGTGTTATTTTTTCCTTATCGGACTTTAACATTAATACATTAAACGGGACAATTTGCTCTTTTTTCTGTTCTGTTGCAAGCTCATCCGTCAACGCTATCTGTTCAACAAAGGCCTCTGCTTTTATCTCTGAAACCGTATCCTTAGTATGCTCCAGTTCAATCGATTCGATTACAGATGATTCTAGTTCGTCATGATCTAGCTGAGTGTCCAACATGTCCGACTCTATGACAGACGATTCTATCACACTCTCACTAGGGGCAACCTCGTCTACTCTATCATCAATAGTATTTCGGACTAGCACTGGCTCTTCGATTATAGGTGGCACAAAAATATCCTGTGCATCTTCATCTACATGAACAAACTGATGCTGTGCCAGCTTGTCATCATCACTGACTGCCTCAAGGGGTACAATAACTTCGGCTACTTGCGGCAACTCCCTCTCATCTTCATTCAAGACTGGAGCTATTTCTTTTTTGGGATTCTTATAACCATAGACTGGAGAAGGTACTGACGTTGGACTAAACGGCCTACTAGAACGTTTTTGTACAGGTGTTTTCACTTGTTCAAGTTGTTCCCCATCATAATCCTCTTCCAAAGACCTAAAGACTGCTCTTTTAGGTACTGGTGCTGTCCCATATTTCGGAGTTGACCCAGCCCGAAAAACATTTGAAACGGCTGGATCCCCTGGCCATCTGTCATTTTCATAAAGAGGTGTCGGTTCATAATGATCATCCACATCATCCCGATTTACAGTCGGTTGGGACACTTCACGCTCCTTTAACGGTTCCTCATCCCATCCATATATTTCTGCATCCGAGACAATGGGAAAGCGGAATGACGAGGCTGGCTTTTGCTCCAAGTGTTCTATCGTTTCATCAGCTTCATAATCGTTTTTTGATTCCTCATAAATAATTTCTTCTCTACTGTTATCATCCGGCCCAAAAAGCCGGCTCATTAGTGTATTAAACCAACTCAAGACTATCACTCTTTTCGTGTCAATCAATCTATTTTAACAGTACCGACACTACTAAATCAAATCAATCTTTGAAATAAGAAAAACGTACCATGAAGGTACGTTTTTCTTACCGTTACTTTGTAAATGCTTCACCAACAACAGCATTACTATCCAACACTAAAATCCCTTTTTCTTCAGGTGCATCAGGCAACGCAAGCTCCTTCGCCGAGCAAATCATACCTGTAGAAGCCACGCCACGTAACTCAGCATCACGAATAACCATTCCGGATGGCATCACCGCTCCGATTTTCGCAACTACAACCTTCTGTCCAGCATCTACGTTCGGCGCTCCACAAACAATTTGAACCGTTTCACTACCAATATCTACTGTGCAAACACTCAATTTATCAGCATTCGGGTGCTTTTCTTTCGTCAACACATGACCCACAACAAATTTAGGTGAAAAGTCGGCGTCAAGTTCAACATTGGCACCGTTTTTCTGGAATGCTACTTGCAGCTGGTTAACGAATTCTTCCGTCAAGTCAACTTTTCCGACAGTGTCAATTGTGAAATAAGAGGATGCTTTAAATAAGTTAATAGCCGCTACCTCTCCAGTTTCCGCATTGCGAATCACTGTCACATCCCCGTAAGATGCTGTTGTCACTTCGTCTGGATGTGTAACCGTATGTTGAATTAACAACACATCGCCTACGCCATCCCTGTTATAAAATATATTCACTTATTCTTTCCTTCCCTTCTTGCCAAACGATTTTTAGCCATGATGAAAATAGGTTCCAGCTTACCATCTTTATAGATAAATGACAAAGACGTAATCGGCACTGCGCCTGTCGTGAAGAAATGCATCGCCATCTGCGCCAGTACATCATACCCCGTATCATTGCGAATATCACCTATGATGAGAACATCCTGATGAGGGACGGATACGGTCATATGCCCTTCAATTTTCGCTTCCATCTCTTTCAAAAATGCACTATTTAGGATTCTACTCGCATCGTAGCCATCATTATTATTGATAAAATAAAAGATATTATCCGAGACTTCATCCCTTTTCATAGCAGTTGGTAACGACCTTACCCGGAATAATGCCGACTCCATTACTTCTACTTCAGATAGACTGATTGCCGCTAGCATACCCTTATCAATTAATCGGTAAGTTGTTCCTAAGTCCAATGCATAATAAATACGGGTTTCAGCCGTATGATCTTTCATCAAAAACGGTTGTCCTGCCGCAGACTCCTTTGGAAATGATGTTGATCGAATGACAGGATAAATAGCTGAGCTACTAACAAAACCTTCTGTTTGCTCTTTTTCCATCGCATTGAAAGTTTCCTTGATGATATGGACAAGTTCTTCAACCGCAGCCTGTTTCTTCTTTTCATATTTCACCAAAATTTCTGGCAGCGAGATATCCATCCCTTTTTTCAGCACCAAATGCTCAAGACGGACCTTATCTGTTTTTCGATCAAACCGCCACTCAAAATGTTCGGACGGAAGATGCTCTTTTAAAAGTTCAATGAGTTGTTCAGAATTCATCTACCTAATTCCCTCCATTTTTCTACTTGATAGAACGCACAACTTCCATCATCTCTGTTAAATTTACTTCAATATTCTTTTTTGTTGTCAGTGTAGTCATTTTCGAGCCACCTACACTCGTTATAAGTTCAACCTGGTCATCTTCACCTTTTACAACTGCCGCAAAGCCGAATATGCCTTCATCAGTAAACGTCGCTTGCTCGATAATTTCTTTATTTTGGTCTGCTATAAGCAAATTATAAAACAATTGGCTATCGCTTTTTTCATTGGGGTTAATGAACAAAATGAAGGTTTCTTTACTTTTTGTAAAAACGATATTTTGTGCATCAGACTGTTCGCTAATTATTAACCCAATAGGCTTGTATAGTTTGACACCATCAATTTCTTCCGTAGGTTCTTTATCATTTAAGTGAAATACTTCCTCCGCCGCCTTGATGCCAGCAGTTGCACTTTCACCGAGTGATTCATTACATGCCGTAAGTAGGAATACTGACATTGCCAGCAGGAATATGAATTTCCATTTCCGGAACATTCGATTTCCTCCAATCATTTATTTGAATACCATTCCCCATTTTAAAGATATTACCCGACAGTTGCAACCTTTGAGGTTCACGCGGCTTGTTGGAACTCTAGGTATATCAATCTGCCATAGAATATTTCATTTGGCCGATCAAAAGCTGTACTATATGTTCAAACAGTTCATCACGATTGACGGTATGGGCAGTAAACATACCCATCGCTCCTTCTTTTTGGCGAATGCCACTCGCTTTGAAATAAGCATCGACAACCGGGCCTAGTTCTTTCCCAGCGACAAGCTCATCCTCAATTTCCTTTGGTAATGGAATCTGCGCACCGCCTGCCGTGAACCTTGCCCCGTTTGGCAGGACCAATGCGCCCCAATTGCAGAGATACATCTGTCCCTCCAACATCCGGACGCCTCCTTCCAAGCCGATACCGATTACATTTTCTTTCGTTCCTGTCGCTCGCAATGCACGATTGATGGCACCAAGTCTCGTCTCTTCATCCCCAAAAGGCTGATCTGAAACACCCGATTTGACATCCACCTCGCAAACCATCGCCTGTGGAAAATGACTCATAATAACACGCCTTGCCGCCTTTACTTTTGCTGGATTTGTCGTTCCAATCATAAACTCCATCTATTATCCCCCTTTGTTTGAATAAAAAACCGTCCTTCACTCCACATAAGAGTCGAAGGACGGATTGCTTATACGTTGCCTTTAATTGTTGCCACTGTCGTCTTATCACATGCCTTGACTAGCTTGATAAGCAGTTCTTTTGCCGCAGCATAATCGTCCGTATGAATGATAGAGCCCGATGTATGGATATAGCGTGAACAAATGCCGATCACTGCACTTGGCACACCTTCATTTGACATATGAACACGGCCAGCATCTGTCCCCCCCGGGGAGATGAAATACTGGTACGGAATATTATGCGTTTCTGCCATATCAAGGATGAACTCCCGCATACCACGATGCGTAACCATTGAGCCATCAAAAATACGCAACAATGTCCCTTTGCCTAGTTGCCCAAACTCATTTTTATCACCTGAAGCATCGTTTGCAGGACTGGCATCCAATGCAAAGAATAAATCCGGGTTAATCATCGTTGCCGCCGCGGCAGCACCACGTAGGCCAACTTCCTCCATAACATTGGCGCCCGAATACAAATTATTCGGCAGTTTCTCACCATGCAGTTCTTTCAACAGTTCAATGGCAAGTCCGCAACCATAGCGGTTATCCCATGCTTTCGCCAGAATTTTTTTGCCATTAGCCATCGGTGTAAACGGGGAAACCGGGATAATTTGTTGTCCAGGTCGAATGCCAATTTTCTCAGCATCTTCTTTATCATCCGCGCCGATATCAATGAGCATATTTTTAATATCCATTGGTTTGTTGCGCACTGCATCACTTAATAAATGCGGTGGAATTGAACCAATCACACCAATGACTGGCCCATTATCCGTCATAATTTCTACCCGTTGAGCGAGCAAGACTTGGCTCCACCAGCCACCTAGCGGTTGAAAACGAATCATCCCGTTATCAGTGATAGCGCTTACCATAAAACCAACTTCATCCATATGACCCGCCACCATAATGCGCGGTCCATCTTCAGGTCCCTTTCTAACACCAAAAATACCGCCAAGATTATCTTGAATTAATTCATCAGAATACTTCTCAAGCTCACTCCGCATATACTTTCTAACAGCATGCTCATTCCCTGGCGCCCCCGGAAGTTCCGTTAACGTCTTGAACATTTCGATTGTTTCTTTTTGCATTGCGTATTGCCTCCCCACTTATGTACGTACTGTAAATAGTGTAGACGATTAGTCAAACATTTTCCATACTTTTATTTAGGAAAGCGAATTATCTAAAAATCTCCCTCTGCTATACTGTGTAAAATTGTGGTACACTAATTGAAAGACTGATGTAGGGGGCTACGTAAATTATGAAAGTAAAAGATTTTCTAGCAGGTGTGTTAACAGGCGTTGCAGCCGGAATTGTTGTCAATGAAGCCATTGACCGTGCAAACCGCAATGTTGCAGCGGACTCCGTCTTGGCTACAGTAAAAACGGCTTTTAAAAACGAAGGTCCAATAGATGGTTCATGGATCCTTATGAAAACAGAGCCGTACACAAACAATGTCATTACAATGGATGTGTACCGCGGTGGAATTTCACGCATTAAAGACGGCGAATTAGAACAATTTGAATTTGCAGCAGATGCTAAAACGGGTTCTGTCGTTGAACTAACAAAAATCTGAGAAAAGCATCTGGCGCCTGGAGCTGAACAATAAAAAACCGTCACATAACCAGATTTCCCTGGGTCCTGTGACGGTTTTATTATTTTGCTATGACCACAGATTCGACAATCTCTTTACCACTATCGTCCCACTTCACAAGTCTATACACTGCGTCATGATAAAAGATGAATCGATAACCTCCTGGGATTGCCTCTTTCATCAGCTTCTCTTTTGCGAAGATGGATGTCATTGGATAATCATCATAGGCAAGCACCCATAATGGATTGCTATGCGCATGCGTCGGCATAATATCGCCCATATGGAGAACGGTTTCACCATTTTGCGTCAATTTAATAACACTATGCCCATCACTATGACCGCCCGTATGAAGCATTTCAATACCAGGAAGTACCATTAGACTACTTTCAAAGGTTTTCACCTGCTGTTGAATTGGCTCCCAATTCTCTTTCCAATACGTGTTTCTTGAACGAATATTCGGATTGCGCATCTCGTCCCATTCAACTTGAGAGACATAGATGTCAGCATTCGGAAACACTGACACGAGCTCTCCGTCTTGCCATTCCGTCAAACCAGCCGCATGGTCGTTATGTAAATGCGTCATGAGAACAATATCAATCGACCCCGGCGTCAAATCGAGCTCCCCAAGGCTCTCCTTGACTCTCGTTTCGGATCTAACACCTAAATTGCGCTTCATTTTATCATCAAGCTTACCTTTTCCAATACCTGCGTCAATTAAAATATTCTTACCCGCATAACGAATTAGAATTGGATCTGTTCGTAACTCGATTAAGTTATTGTCATCGACCTCATAGCGTCTCGACCAAAGTGCCTTTGGAACGACACCAAACATCGTTCCGCCGTCCAAATAGTTGACTCCCCCGTCTAACCACGTCAACTCCATATCATGAAATGTATATGCATCCATTCAATAGTCCCCCAATCCCTTTGATCAATTACTGAACTGCGATTCCAGCCTATAAATCGGCTGTCCTTTCGCTGAAAACTTCTCTTCATACTCTGTCATAATATTATCTTCTGGCATTTCTGCATGCAAATCGAGCGATACATAGCGTAGCTTCATACCATAATCAGACATAGACACAAGTGAATACTCGAATAGTCCCCGGTTATCCGTCTTAAAATGGATTTCCCCTGCCGGAATAAGGACAGATTCGTATAACTTCAAAAATGTCTCATGTGTCAATCGACGTTTAGCATGTCTTGTTTTCGGCCAAGGATCAGAGAAATTTAAATACACTCGGTCAATTTCACCCTTACTGAAAATTTCGGCAAGCTCTACACCGTTTGCACGGAATAGTCGTAGATTTGATGGCTTGTCCGCTTCAATCGCTTTTTCAAGTGCCGAAACGATAACATTGTCAAAGTGTTCAATACCAATATAGTTGATGTCTGGATTAGCTATAGCCATACCAATAATAAATTGCCCCATGCCCGTTCCAACTTCAACATGGATCTGATGATCATTACCAAAAAGATCACGCCAACCGTTATTCATTTTTTTAGGTTCTGCTAATAGGACATCTGGATGTTCAGCCATGAAATCCCTTGCCCATGGTTTATTGCGAAGCCGCATTACAACACACACTCTTTTCTATTCATAGTTATTATTCTTCGTCTTCTTCTAGCTGTTCTTCATCTTCCGCAAATAAGCGGCTCATCGACGTTGTCTGACCGATATCCAAGATTGCTTGCGCTGCTTTGAATTGGGTGGATTTCAATGGAACAGGTGATTTTTGTAGCGCCGAAAACCATTGTTCATAGGACCGCCTATCGATAATTGTCACATCGAACGGCGCACCCGGATAATCGATATAACCGTTACGGGAAATCAAATACTTTTTGACAGGAAAATCAATCTCTTGCCCATTAAAAATACCAGCAACTATTTTTTCCATCCTGTTTAATGAAATAAGCGGATTTAACAATTTTGTTTCTTTCTCTCCAGATTTTTTCACCCAGAATCGATCGCCACTCCCTACAAAGGCTGAGACATCCTCTGCCTCAAGCACTGTAATACACATGCATTCAACAGGTGTCACCATTATAATATCGAGTTCAACAGGTGCTTTCTTAAGCATGAGAATTGGATAATAGAACAACAAATAATTATCCGGTAAGCTCTGTGCAAAACTTCGTAATAATGTATCACGCATATAACGCGGATCGACCCGCGACTTATCCATTAAGGTAGAACTCGCCCATTTAATTTGAAAATGAAAAAGTTGGTCTGAATAGAGCCTTCTCAATTGCTCAAGATTGGTAGGATTATAGATGATATTTGGGCTAAAACCAAAATTATCTTCTTCCTCACTTTTGTCATCATCAACTGCGTCAAGAACTTCCTCATCTACAATCGGTTTTCGTTGACCAAAGAGCCGGAATAGAGGGGAAAACCATTTCCCACCTTCCACTTCTTCTACTACTTCTTCTACATCCTCCTGTTGCCATTCCGTTAAATCCGCACCATTTTCCCATTGGTTCTTCATACGTTCCCATTGGTATTTTTTCATGCGAATATACTGCGTAGGGTAGCGGGATAAATCTTTTTCATATCTAGATACATAATCGAGCAGTTTGACAAGTTGCGCCATTTTCAATCACTCCGATTTCACATTGCTTCTACGTTCACTCACCCACAATTGAAGTAGGTATTTGTAAAGCAAACGCCTCTTGTAATTTTCTTGTTACTGCACCTGGGGTTCCCGGGCCGACTTTTCGTCCATCAACAGATATAATTGGCGTTACTTCAGCTGTTGTAGATGTGAGGAATAATTCATCCATTTCAAATGCTTCTTCAAAAGTAAATGATTGCTCTTCTAACTGAATACCAAGATCTTGGCAAAGTCCAAGTACGACTCGACGCGTAATACCATTTAAAATAAGGTTTGTAGCGGGATGCGTATAAATCACACCATTCTTTATACCAAACAAGTTGGAAGAAGATCCTTCTGTCACAGCCCCATCACGATGAAGCAATGCCTCCACACAATTCGCCTCGTAAGCCTCTTGCTTCGCAAGAACATTGCCCAGTAAGTTGAGACTTTTAATATCACAACGAAGCCAGCGAATATCTTCAACAGATTTGACAGCTACACCGTCAGCTATAGCAGCAACAGGCCTTGGGTTATTCACCGCGTAGGCCATCACGACAGGTGCTACAGCAGGTGCAGGAAATTGATGTGTCCGGGGGGAACTCCCACGAGTTACTTGAAGATAAATATGACCGACCGAAATGCCATTACGAGCAATTAATTCCCGAGCTACTTCCATCAATTGACCTTCCGTATAGGGAATTGTCATTTTCACCTTCGAAGCACTTTGAAACAGCCTTTCGATATGCTCTTTCGCCGTATACAATTCACCATCATATACTTTAATAACTTCGTAGATACCGTCTCCAAAATAATAGCCACGATCATCAACTGAAATTGTTATACCTTCACGTTCTGTAAACTGATCATCCATAAAATACGTAGTCATTGTCATTCCCCTCTCATTTTTCGCATACTCTATTCTCACACGTCAAGCAAATAAAATAAAGAGCAATCCACACAAACGATATCTTTACAATAAATACATGCAAACTTTGAAAAAATACGTTATACTAGTATTGTCAGAAGATTTAACTTCATTTACCGAGAAGTCTATCACTTCTACACAAATGATGGAGTGATTCTGACGGATTGCTTTGGTTCAGAAAGGATGTGCAGTGTCAGGGATATTATCAACGTGCTCTAGGCAACATTCATAAGTCTCATGTCCATTGTTATTTTGGAAAATGAAGATGAAGGGGTGATTCCACACTTGAAACCTGCTACTGATCGTATGCTTACCCGCATCAAGGATGTCTACATGTATATCCATGATAACGGTACTGTCACAACAGAGAATTTGGTCGATGAATTTGGCATCACTCACCGTACTGTCCAACGGGACTTAAATGTCCTAGAATACAACGGACTCATTACGAGCCCGATCCGCGGTAAATGGACGACGACAGCAATAAAAGTGAAATTATCTTCTTGACCTGCGCACAATAAGAAGGGCTGAACCGGAATAAGCGGCTCAGCCTTTTTTCGTTTCCCCAACAAGGAAGGTTTGAACTTTATCCTTCCTCCCGAGCGCCATATGCTCTCCGTTTTTTGTTAATTATTCGATAGTTGCAAGAGAAGATTCAATTCCTCTTCCGTCAATTCCCGGTAAGAACCAAGCGGCAGATTTTCATCCAATGACAGGGGCCCCATAGATAATCGTTTTAAATAGACTACCTGCTTACCAACTGCCACAAACATCCGCTTCACCTGGTGAAACTTCCCTTCCGTAATCGTCAGCTCAATTTCCGATACGTCTGCTGATTTCAAAATCCGCAGCTTCCCCGGCTTCGTCAAATAAGCATCATCCAGTATGACACCTTCTGCAAATCGCTCCACATCCTCTTCGGTTACAATACCTTCAACATGCGCATAATACGTTTTCGGCACGCCCTTTTTCGGGGACAATAAATTATGAGCAAGCTTGCCATCGTTCGTCAACAATAGGAAACCTTCCGTATCTTTATCTAACCGCCCAACAGGAAACGGTTCGAAATGCTGACTGTCCGCATCCAACAAATCGATGACTGTGCGATCACGATTATCCTCTGTCGCAGACAACACACCTTGCGGTTTATGCATCATCAGGTAAATAAATTCCTTATAAACAACACGTTCACCAAGGATTGTCACTTCGTCCCTCTCTGTATCAATGTGCAGGGCAGCATCTTTTACCGCCTCTGCATTGACACGAACTGCGCCTTTTTTCAATAACTGTTTCACTTCTTTACGCGAGCCAAAGCCCATATTGGCTAATAATTTATCTAACCGCATGTATTTACCTCCCTAACCCTAGCTTGTTTGTCAAGCGTGTCAAGCGATCACCGAATAACTTCTGTGCCAGACCTGTTTTCAATGACAAATAGCTGTAAATAGCCGCACCGACGAGGGCGCAAATGATAACATATAGCAATGCATGTAGCTTTCCGTCAGCCGGGCTGATTGCCGTCAATCCTTTTAATGTGACTACAACCGAGATAAGCATGACAACGTTTAGCAGACCAATGAGGATTAGTCTTCTATAGACCATCTGAGATTTGTAGCCCAACGTCTTTTTAATGATTAAAATATTAATACCAACTGCAATGCTATAACCAATTGCAGTCGCTATAATCGCGCCGTTCGTTTCAAACAGTTTGATTAGCGGAATATTGAGTGCCAACTTGAATAACAGACCAAGCAACGATGTGAACACAATCCACTTATGACGATCGATCCCTTGTAAAATGGCAGCTGTCACCGTGTACAATCCGAACAACACTGCAACGGGTGCATAACTTGCCAGGATCTCAGCGCCCATTTCACTCTTCCCGTAGAGGGAATAATAGATTTCATTCGATAATGCCATTAAGCCAATCACCATCGGAATTGTCAAAAATAACACAATTTGATACGTTTGATCGAGTGAACGAGTAATTCCCTTTTGATTGTTTTTAGAATAATAGCCCGTAATGACGGGTATCAGGGCCATTGAAAATCCAGTCGCAACCATGACAGGAATCATCACGAATTTATGTGTCAGCATATTTAACATACCTAAGTACGTATCCGAAACCGACGACAAGCCAATCGATTTCATCGCTCCATTAAATGTAATCATATCGACAAATTGATAGAGCGGGTTAATGACACCAACCAGGACAAAAGGCACGATATAAGCAAGCACTTCCGTATACATATCTTTAATGGATACGTCACTTGCCGGCGGACTATTGGCTAGTAGGTGATCGAATTCCGGTTTATAACTTTTCCAATACTTATACAGAACCGCTAAACCTGCAAGTGCTCCGATAAACGCCGCAAACACAGCGAAATTCACTGCTATTACCGGGGATTCATGCATGAAATTGACGACGATAAATGCCCCGACAAGGACAACAACAATTCGTACAATCTGTTCTACTAACTGAGAAACGGATGTCGGCATCATTTTCTGATTGCCCTGCAAGAACCCTCGCACAATACTCATCAGCGGAACAACGAGTAGCGCATAACTCACCCAGCGGATAACACTTGCAATCTCATCCACCGTAAACACTTGCTCATCACTTTTCCGCACAAGCTTCGCGAGTGGTTCGGCCGAGAAGTATAGCACCAAAAAGGAGAGAAAACCTGTGACGACCATAATCATCATACCCGACTTAAGCATTTTCCGCCCCGTCGCATAATCCCCAAGCGCATTATATTTAGAGACAAATTTTGAAATCGCAAGTGGGGCACCTGAGATTGCAATCGCTAACGCAATATTATAGGGGACGTAGGCATATTGATAGAGCGCAATCGTCTCCTCCCCAACAATTGCATAAAAAGGAACAAGATATAACAAACCGAGCGCTTTAGATAAAAAGAGCCCAATCGTCAAAATAGCACTGCCTTTTACAAGATTCGATGACATGTATGATCCTTCCATTCTTCCATCAATTCCACCTCGGCGTAATTGCGTCCGAATTTTTTCGAGTTCATTCGAAAAGAACCTCTAAAAAAATCCGTGACATCTGCCGGAGGCTTTATCTGGTAGGAATTGAACTTCATTCCCCCTCACTCAGCAACGGGTTGCTGCTGAACACAGATAAATCTACTTTATACAGTTTACCCTCAGATGACACATTTCACAATGACTAGCCGTAATTTGTGTATAATGAAGAAAAACTGAAAGTGTGGTTTCCACTATGTATGACGTCATCATAGTCGGTGGGGGTCCATCAGGATTGATGGCTTCTATCGCTGCGGCTGAAAACGGTCGTAAAGTACTACTGCTTGAAAAAGGAAAAAAGCTTGGTAACAAGCTAGCCATCTCTGGCGGAGGACGCTGTAATGTCACGAATCGCCTTCCACAAGAAGAAATTGTGAAAAACATTCCAGGCAATGGTCGATTTTTATATGGCCCATTCTCTGTGTTTAATAATGAGGACATCATTCAATTTTTCGAAGGTCTTGGCGTTGCGTTAAAAGAAGAGGATCACGGCAGAATGTTCCCCGTGTCGAATAAAGCAAAAGACGTTGTCAACGCGTTGCTCACGGAAATGGATCGTTTACATGTTGAAGTTCGACTAGAAACACAAGTAAAGAAACTATTGATGAATGACGAACAAATACTAGGTGTTCGATTAGAGTCAAGTGAGGAAATCCGCTCACACGCTGTCGTATTAGCCGTCGGTGGGAAAGCTGTTCCTCAAACGGGTTCAACGGGTGACGGTTATCCTTGGGCTGAAAAGGCCGGTCATACAGTGACGGAGCTTTATCCAACAGAAGTGCCACTGCTTTCTAATGCGCCGTTCATCGTGTCAAAAGAGTTACAAGGCCTCGCCCTACGCGATGTTGCTGTTTCTGTCTTGAATGCAAAAGGGAAAACGTTGATTACCCATCAAATGGACATGCTGTTTACCCACTTCGGATTGAGCGGCCCAGCTATTTTACGTTGTAGTCAATTTGTCGTTAAGGAACGCATGAAGAATGGGAATCAGCCTGTTGAAATGCGCATCGATTCACTGCCTTCGATGAATGAAGAAAAAGTATTTCAAACACTGCATACGATGCTAAAAGAGGATTCAACAAAAGCTGTGAAGAATGTGTTAAAAGGACTTACTCCTGAACGTTGGTTGCTCTTTTTATTCGACCGGGCTGGCATTGATCCAGTCGAAACCGGCGCCCAAATGTCTGCTGAGAAAATGCGTGCATTGGCAAAATTATTAAAAGCTTTCTCGATGAACGTCAACGGTTCGCAGCCCCTTGAAAAAGCATTCGTCACGGGTGGCGGTGTTTCTGTGAAAGAAATCGTACCAAAAACGATGGCTTCCCGCAAAAAAGATGGCCTTTATTTCTGTGGTGAAATATTAGATATTCATGGTTACACTGGTGGCTATAATATTACGTCTGCGCTTGTGACAGGACGAATTGCTGGGATGAGTGCTGGGGAATATTCTCAAACAATATAATACACGAAAAAAGGTGTCAAACCGGTCTATTTTCCGACCAATTTGACACCTTTTTTATAGTTTCAGACCTTTATGACCGTCATAGACCCGGTTATGACCGCCACGGAATAGCTTATGACCTTCTTAAGCCTAGTTATGACCGCCATCGAGTAATTTATGACCATCATGCAACAACAATATTAATCAGTCTACCTGGAATTGCGATGACCTTTTTCACTTCTTTACTCGCAAGAAGCTCCTTGACATGCTCATCTTCCACAGCTAGCTTTTCAAGCTCATCTTTCGTCACATCTTTCGATACAACGATTTTCGCACGAACTTTACCGTTAATTTGAACAGCCATTTCCACTGTATCATCAACTAATTTCGTTTCATCATACGTTGGCCATGCTTCATACGTAATCGTATCACTATGACCTAGTTTCTCCCACAGCTCTTCAGCTAAATGCGGTACAACTGGTGAAATCATTTTAACGAAGCCTTCCACGTATTCTTGTGGAATCGAATCGGCTTTATAACCATCGTTAATGAACACCATTAACTGAGAAATAGCCGTGTTATTGCGCATTGCTTCAAAGTCTTCAGTCACTTTTTTCACCGTTTGATGATAGACTTTTTCAAGCTCGCCGCCTGGCTCACCGTTAATTTTCTCGCTCAATGTGCCATCTTCATTAACCAATAAACGCCATACACGGTCAAGGAATCGGCGTGCGCCGTCAAGCCCGTTCGTCGTCCATGCTTTTGAACCTTCCAGTGGTCCCATGAACATTTCATACAAACGAAGTGAATCCGCACCGTGTGAATGAACAATATCATCAGGATTGACAACATTACCTTTTGATTTCGACATTTTTTCATTACCTTCACCAAGAATCATTCCTTGGTTAAATAATTTCTGGAATGGCTCTTTCGTTTGAACCACACCGATATCGTATAACACCTTATGCCAGAATCGTGCATATAGCAGGTGAAGAACCGCGTGCTCCGCACCACCTACGTAAATGTCAACTGGTAACCAACGCTTCGCTAATTCCGGATCAATAATCATATCATCATTATCAGGATCAATGTAACGAAGGTAATACCAGCAGCTACCTGCCCATTGTGGCATTGTGTTCGTCTCACGGCGACCTTTCATGCCTGTCACCGGATGTACGACGTTGACCCACTCCGTAATATTCGCCAGTGGTGACTCACCTGTACCACTTGGTTTAATATCATCTGTCACCGGTAATTTCAACGGCAAATCAGCCTCGTCAACCGGTGTCATTGTGCCATCTTCCCAATGAATAATTGGAATTGGCTCGCCCCAATAACGTTGTCTTGAAAATAGCCAGTCACGAAGACGGAACGTAATCTTCTTCTCGCCCTTGCCTTGTTCTACAAACCAGGCAATCGCTTTGTCTATTGCTTCCTCTTTACCTAAGCCATCCAAGAAACCAGAATTGATATGCTTGCCGTCTCCAACATACGCTTCATTCGCAACATCGCCACCTGCTACAACTTCAATGATCGGTAGGTTAAATTCTTTCGCGAATTCATAATCCCGCTCATCATGCGCTGGAACTGCCATGATTGCACCCGTTCCATAAGTAGCTAGCACATAGTCCGCAATCCAAATCGGCATTTTTTCGCCACTTGCCGGGTTAATGGCATAAGCACCTGTGAATACACCAGTCTTTTCTTTTGCCAAATCCGTACGCTCAAGATCACTCTTCATTTTCACTTCATTAAGATACTTTTCAACTGCCGCTTGTTGATCAGCCGTTGTAATCGTAGCAACTAATTTATGCTCCGGTGCAAGCACCGCATAAGTCGCACCGAAAATTGTATCCGGACGCGTTGTAAATGCTTCAAACGACAATTCAGTGCCGTCAATGTCAAACCTCAACTGCGCGCCTTCTGAACGGCCAATCCAGTTACGTTGCATGTCCTTCAAGCTTTCCGGCCAATCCAGCTCATCCAAATCTTCCAACAAGCGATCCGCATAATTCGTAATACGCAATACCCACTGACGCATTGGGCGACGCTCAACTGGATGCCCTCCACGCTCTGACAAGCCATCAATGACTTCTTCATTGGCAAGAACTGTACCAAGTGCTGGACACCAGTTCACAGCCACTTCATCTACATAAGCTAAGCCTTTATTATACAGTTGGATGAAAATCCACTGTGTCCATTTGTAATACGAAGGATCTGTCGTATTGATTTCGCGATCCCAGTCATACGAAAAACCAAGGTCATTCATCTGACGTTTGAACGTTGCAATATTTTGCGCAGTAAACTCAGCAGGATCATTGCCTGTATCAAGCGCATACTGCTCCGCTGGTAAACCAAACGCATCCCAGCCCATCGGATGCAAAACATTATAGCCCTGCTTCCGTTTGAATGAACTCAAAATGTCCGTTGCAATATAGCCGAGCGGATGCCCAACGTGAAGTCCCGCACCCGATGGATAAGGGAACATATCCAGCGCAAAAAATTTCGGTTTCGACGGATCATCCGTCATTTTAAATGTTTGATTGTCCTTCCAATACTGCTGCCACTTCTTCTCAATTTGACCGTGATTATAACTCATTTACCTATTCCTCCTATTCAAAATCTGTGACATCCGCTGGGGGCTTTATTTTTATTCGGCAAGGGTTTTCTGTAGCTGACGCTTCGCTTTCAGTACAAATGCATTTGCTGAATGAAAATAAAAAACTCTCGTCCCTTAAAAATATAAGGGACGAGAGTACTATAATTCCCGCGGTGCCACCCAAATTGACGGTTAAAACCGCCCAACTTGACTCCTTAACGCGGAAAACGGCACGGGCTAGTTAAGTTAGTTAACCAATGTTCACCGATGCAGGCTCCAAGGCGAGTTCATCTCTGTCGTACAGGCTTCCACCAACCGCCTACTCTCTAAAATCGACAGCAAAGATTACTATTCCTCATCAATGCCAAAGCTATTGCTATTAGTTTACCCGAATCCTGTCATTTTAACAACAGTCATTTTACGCCGACAATAACATCCTTCACAATTAACGGTGCCTCCGTCGATTCTACGACCTCTTGAATCGTGAAACCTTCGAATACTTCTTTAAGTTCCAAGCCATCAGGCGTGACGTCTATCAATGCGCGCTCTGTAATAATTTTATGGACAACAGCTTTACCCGTTAAAGGCAATGAGCACTGTTTTTTTATTTTGGCAGACCCATCCTTCGCCACATGATCCATAATAACGATGATTTTCTTCGCACCGTGCACAAGATCCATCGCACCACCCATGCCCTTAATCATCTTTCCAGGAATCATCCAGTTGGCAAGGTCGCCTTTTTCAGACACTTCCATCGCACCAAGAATCGCCACATCGACATGCCCCCCACGAATCATCGCGAAGGATTCTGCACTTGTAAAATAGGCCGATCCCGGTATGGTCGTTACCGTTTCTTTTCCTGCGTTAATCAAATCAGGGTCCACTTCATCTTCAGTTGGATAAGGTCCAATGCCAAGGAGTCCATTTTCCGATTGCAACACGACTGTTTTATCATCCGAAATATAGTTCGCCACTAACGTCGGCATACCAATCCCCAAATTGACATAATTGCCGTCCTCAATTTCTTTTTCCGCTCGTCTCGCAATACGTTCTCGTACGTTTACTTGTGTCATAGTCAACATTCCCCTTCCCTTAGCATGTTGTCAGACGTTCGATGCGCTTTTCTTGCACAGCTTGCAGCAGCCCTTGCACGTAAATACTCGGTGTGTGAACTATCGCCGGATCCAAATCACCCGTTTCCACAATCTCCTCAACTTCAGCAATCGTAAACTTGCCAGCCGCCGCCATCATTGGATTGAAATTTTGGGCTGTTTTATTGTAAATAAGGTTGCCGAACTTATCCGCTTTTGCCGCGCGAATCAATGCAAAATCTGCACGTAGCGCTTCCTCAAGCACATACTCTTTGCCGTCAAATACACGGATTTCCTTACCATCTGCAACGACCGTCCCAACACCTGCTGGCGTGTAAAAAGCAGGAATACCCGCCCCACCCGCACGAATTTTTTCAGCAAGCGTGCCCTGCGGCGTTAGCTCTACTTCAATTTCACCAGATAGCACCTGACGCTCAAACTCCTTATTCTCCCCCACATACGAGCCAATCATTTTCTTAATCTGCTTATTTTTCAATAGAAGTCCAAGCCCCCACTCGTCGACTCCACAGTTATTCGAAATAACCGTTAAATTCTTTACGCCTTTATCAACAAGCGCCAAAATCAGCTGTTCTGGGATACCTACCAGTCCAAAGCCCCCAACCATTAACGTTGCACCATCTTCAATAATTGTAATCGCTTCCATCGCTGATGAATAAATTGGTTTCATACATACATCTCCCTTCGCCTCGTTCACAATCGATCTTCTATTTAATTAAATCAGACTATATGAGATGTTGCAATGATAGTCAATATAAAAAACCAGAAAACCTACGAATGGTTTTCTGGTTTATAGCCCGCTTTTTTCAACGGTCGATCATAAAGCAATGTCGGGATAATAGCGATACTAACTAGCGCTGTCAATATGAACAGCATAACTTGCATGCCATATAAATCGACCAGTACACCGCCTGCAAACGGACCAATCATCCGCCCGATGGTTGCTGTCGAGTTGACGATGCCCTGATAGAAGCCATCCCTTCCCTTCGGCGCTAACTGACTGGCGAGCGTTGGTATCGCAGGCCACGCAAACATTTCACCAAACGTCACGATAATCATCGACACCACAAACATTTTAAACGATCCTGCATAGCTGACGACAATAAATGAAATAATGAAGATGACAATGCCAATAGTAACCTGCGCTTTTAATTTATGCTCCATGCGCTTAATAATCGGATTAATCAACGGTTGTCCCGCAACAATGAGTACCCCATTCAACGTCCACAAAAGACTATATTCGGTTAATGAAACACCGAGTGATAGCGCATGCGTCGAGATTGTTGTCGACCACTGTGAATAAATCAGCCACGTCAGCAAATAACCCGACGTCACTATGAGCAGCGCATAGAAAGGTGCTTTGTGCTTGATTTTCTTTTTCTCTCGAATGACATTCGTATGTCTATCGGGTGCAATTTCAAGTTTTTTATAGCCGAAGAATGCGATAATGAAAAACAGTACGTAAAAGAATAAATTCGCTGAAAATATATAGTCAATGCTAGCCACTGCAACAAATCCAGCAAGCGCAGGTCCGATCGCAACACCCACATTTTGTGCAAGATAGATGGAGTTAAACGCTTTGCGCCCTCCTTCAGGCCAAACCGTCCCCACCATGGCGTACATTGATGGGAATACAATCCCTCCACTAAAGCCAAGCAGCGTCAAAAAGGTGATATACGGATACCAATCATGCCGAAATACCAAACCAGTCAACGCAATCATAGAGAGGATGATGCCCCCAATAATCGATCGATAGCCACCAAAACGGTCAAATAAATAACCACCCAGCAAATTCCCCACAACACCTGCACCTGCATTCGCCATCAGGACAAGTCCTGCCACTGACAGCGATTTCCCTAAATATTCATGCATATAGATGGTATTCAAAGGCCACAGAAAAGAGTTTCCCATGACATTGATAAACATTCCAATTACAAGAAGCCAAACTTTTTTAGGCATCCAATCTGCCTCCGTTCATTAAAAGATACAATATTGAGTGTATTCTTTTTGGCCCAATTCAACAATACGTCCACAAGATGTTCCATAATTCAGATGATGCCTCATAAGGAAACATGATATAATGTCCTATTAGAGGAGTTGAACAATGTGGAAAATAATCTATTCCCGTTCCCGTCTGAAGGGAAACGCTATCATACATGGTCACGTCACTTAAAAGATGAATTCGGTTTTAAAGTGATGAAAGTTGCGCTGGATGCAGGGTTTGATTGCCCAAACAGGGATGGCACTGTTGCATTCGGTGGTTGTACGTTTTGCAGTGTTGCGGGATCTGGAGATTTTGCCGGTGATCGTGTCGACCCGATTGACGTCCAATTCAAGGAAATCAGTGAAAGAATGCATAAGAAATGGAAAGACGGCAAATACATGGCCTATTTCCAGGCCTATACGAATACACACGCACCACTGCCAAAGCTAAAAGAAAAATTCGAGGCCGCATTAGCACAAGAAGGCGTCGTTGCTATGTCTATCGCAACTCGTCCCGATTGTTTGCCTGATGATGTCGTCGACTATTTAGCAGAATTAAATGAACGCACATATTTATGGGTTGAACTTGGACTACAAACAGTTCACGAAAAAACAGCCAATCTTGTTAATCGCGCACATGATTTCGCTTCCTATGTCGAAGGCGTCGAGAAACTACGCAAGCGCGGCATCCGCGTCTGTACACATATCATTAACGGCCTACCACTTGAAGATTACGATATGATGATGGAAACCGCTCGCGAAGTAGCAAAACTAGACGTTCAAGGCATCAAAATCCATTTGCTTCACTTATTAAAAGGAACACCAATGGTCAAGCAATATGAAAAAGGGCAATTGGAGTTCCTTGAAAAAGAGGAATACATTAATCTTGTCGCAGACCAACTGGAAATCCTACCACCCGAGATGATTGTGCATCGTATAACAGGCGATGGTCCAATTGAATTGATGATTGGTCCGATGTGGAGTGTTACAAAATGGGAAGTGTTAAACGGCATTGACAAAGAACTCGAACGCCGTGACAGCTGGCAAGGAAAGCATTTTGCAAGGGCGGTTGAACGAATATGAAGCTACTACGCATCCTGCCCTTCGCTAGACAATTGCTCCGTGACACAGTTGTACCGGGAGAAACCGTCATTGACGCAACCGCAGGAAATGGTAACGACACAGAATTTCTAGCCCAATTTGTCGGTGAAAATGGACATGTCATCGCATTCGATATCCAACAAGCTGCGCTCGATGCTACGACCAAACGCCTTGGTGACTTAAACGAGCGAGTCACACTTGTACTGGATAGCCATGAAAATGTTGAACAATACGTCAAAGGACCAATCGGCGGTGCTGTTTTCAACTTAGGTTACTTACCACATAGCGAGGACCTATCCATCGTCACAACACCTGGTTCCACCATCAAAGCTATTGATATCATGCTAGGCATGTTGAAAAAAGGTGGTATTATTGCTATTTCGGTCTATGATGGACATGAAGGTGGAGCAGAAGAACGCGATGCGCTTCTCTCCTATGTGAAAGATTTGCATCAGGCGGATGTCCATGTTGCCCGCTATGAAATCCTCAATCAGCGTAATAATCCTCCCTTCCTCATTGCACTTGAGAAGATGAAGGACTTTGAAACAGCTAGGCAAGTAGAATAGCATAGTAAAAAGGTTGTCACGATTTACCAGTGACAACCTTTTTCCATTCAAAAATTTCGAATATCAACAATTGGACCAACCGCTTGAAAATCTTCCTTTTCCATAAATAAAATCAATTTCTCTGCTGTTTGCTCCGCACTACTTAACAGCCCTTGTTCTTTATAATCAATAAACCGCTCAAGTAACGGAAACGCCTCTTCCTGACTCGCACGAATCGTTTCCTGCATACCCGTGTCAATGATGCCTGGTGCAATTGAAACAATCTCAACGGGGTACGCAGCATTCGCCTGTTCAAGCGCAACAACTCGCGAAAAATGATCTAGCCCCGCTTTCGTTGCACAGTAGGTCCCCCATCCTTCATACGGATTACGCCCTGCTCCAGACGAAATATTGACGATTCGTTTAGTTCCTTTAAAATCCTGCAGCTTCGCTATAAAAGCATTCGATAATATCATAGGCGCAGTCAAATTGACAGCCATCGCTGTAGTCATTTCTTCAGCACTCACAGACCCTATCAATCCAATCGGGTCAACCATACCCGCGTTATTCATAAGCGTAAAGCTAGTCGCGGCCTCACGATGTTCGTCAATCAGTGAAGCCATCAACTCAGCAAGATCTTCCATTTGCGCTAAATCAGCAGCAACAAAATCCTCTGCACCCGTAGGCACTGTCCTTGCGATCCCAATCACTTTATTCCCCTTCACTCGAAGTTGTCTTGAAAGTTCAAATCCAATTCCTTTCGAAGTACCTGTGACAATAAAAACATCCATTTAACCCTCCCCTTCCGTATATGCAACAAACCATTCGTCAAGACGTTCCCTTGCGATAATTGGCTGTTGCACTTTTTTAAAAAATATTTTTTCATTTTTAAATGAAGCGACATCTTCACCAAACCAATTATTCACTCGCTCACGCGTCACCGCAAACATTTGATCAACAAACTCAAATTCCACTATATCCATATTCTCTATAAGCGCAAAAATAGCTGTCGCATTATATAAAATAGCTTTCTCTACCCGCTCCTCTCCGATTTCCTCAACAGACGTTTCATAGTTCATTGTAAATGTAAATTCGTCAGGATCCTGTTCGAACATTCGTGGAATATCACTCATCGGTAAATGGTTGACTAGATTCATGTTATTCCCCGCATTCCCCATATATAAATTCTCAAACTGAAGTACTTTCTCAAAAAGATGGGTTTCCGGATCAAGCTGCTTAAGCACTTCTTCTTGCTGTATCTTTTCTTGACCAGGTAGGTAAACCATTTGCATCCAGACGAATAAGCCTAGTCCTACTATTAGTAATCCAACTATCACCTTATTCTTCATCGGGACTGTCCTCCCCTTGTTTGATGATGATTTTTTGCAATTTGTTCATAAGGAGTGGAACAATAATTGTAATGATAGGAGAAACGTACATTACGCTACTAGTTGCAAACTCATACGGCCCATCAATAGGAATCGGACGCCCAAACCAGATATTACTTCCGAACAGCGTCGCCGTAATAATTCCCCATGTAGCAACGATATATAAAGACCAAGTGATCCACACATACTTTCTCACTGCTGCGATTTTATAAAGGTTCACTTGTACATAATCTCTCGATAGCAATTTACGGATTTTATAATAGATCAAATAACTAAGCCCTATCACAATTATAACCCCAAACAAAGCCCACGAAATTCTTCTAAACTCATAAAATATACTTAATGGGATTGTTATAATCCATGCAATCAATGTGTAGATCAACGTCCACTGCATCACTTCCATCAATACGTTGCTAAGCCGTACAGATTTCACTCCATCGATAAGTCCATCTAACTTTGCCATCTGGCCAATACTTATCCGAAATGCTTCTTCGAACGAATGACCGTAACTTTGTAAATCTTCAATTTCCGCCTCTATATTTCCAATTACTTCTTCTTTCAATTCAAGTGTCTCATCGGTTTTAGGATACTTAGCAAATCGTCTATCAATATGCTTTCGAACGTCATTCATCGTTTCCGCTCCTCTCTTGTACTAACCGATCAATTAATTCTTTTGCTCGATTCCACGCTTCTAAATTTTCCCTGTATGCCGAAATTCCTTCATTCGTAAGCGTATAGTACTTCCTACGCCCCCCTTGAGATTGGTCGCCCCAATAAGCCTTTATGTAACCCGTTTTTTCCAATCGTTTCAAACTACTGTACAGCGTTGGTTCTTTTAAAATATACTCACCTGAACTACCTTCAGAAATGGCTTTCATAATTTCATAACCGTAATTATCCCCGTCTTTTAACACGCGCAAGATAATTGTATCGATATTTCCACGGATTAAATCTGCGCTTATCCCGATATCAGCCATTGCTTTTCACCTCTATTTATAATATACAACACAGTACTATGCTTGTCAAAGTACTATGGCAAAAAGAGCAAAAAACAAGCTAACAAAAAACCAATCCTCCCGAAGGAAAATTGGTTTTTATTTATTATCTTCAAATCGCAATAACACCGATTGCAATAGCAATCCCCAGTAGAACTATGCTAAAGCCCCACATCATCATAAATGAATAACGGATATGTTTCCCCATCTCTAGTCCTGCCAACCCTAACGCAAGCCATAGAGCTGGTGAAAGCGGGCTGACAAATGTACCAATAATATTACCGATAATCATCGCATAAGCTGCGGATAAAGAAGAAACGCCAAAACCGGTCACAATCTGCTCTACGATTGGAAACAGTGCAAAATAATAAGCATCCGTACTTAATAGCAAATCAAACGGTACACCAAACACACCAATAATAATGTGTAAGTAAGGGATGACGAACGCCGGTAAAACATTAACCAAGTCTGTCGCTATTGAATTCAGCATATCTGTCCCATTCAATATCCCTAAAAACGAACCAGCAGCCAAAATAATCGTTGCCATCAAAATAGCACCTGGTGCATGCGCTTGAATACGCCCCATCTGATCCTGGATTTTAGGGTAGTTAATAGGCAAAGCAATACTGACCCCAATCATAAACGCAAACCCTGCCGGAATGATTCCCCATACTAAAATACCAATAACACTAAATGCCAACACGACATTTAACCAATAGAACTTAGGATAACCAGCAGATTTATCCGCTGGAGAATCCTCACTATCTATGGTAGACGTATCCTCATCCGTTTCTCTTGATTCCTCACCATTTTTAGCAATCAGACGTTTTTCACGATAACCCAAGACAACTGCTAATACGACTAATAAGACCAATCCAATGAGTTGAATTTGAATGAGCGGCCGCCACAATTCAGTGACATCCATCTCAAGCACAGCAGCAACTCTACCTAACGGCCCTCCCCATGGAACCATATTCACGATACTCGCACTTGTTCCGACAAGCATAAGCAATAAATAAGGGTTCATCTTTAACCGTTTATACAATGGTAGCAAAGCAGGAATCGTAATCAGAAATGTTGAAGCACCCGAGCCATCCATTTGTGCAATCGCAGCAATAACAACCGTCCCAACCGCTACCGCAATGACGTTTCCACGTGTAAGCGCAATCATCTTATTGATGAGTGGATCAAAAACGCCGACATCTTGCATAATCCCAAAAAAGATAATAGCAAAAATAAACATAACTACAACACTAAATACAGATTGCGTACCACTTGTAAAGAATTCGCCGATTTGTCCCAAATTGAAGCCTGCGGCGAATGCCCCACCAATCGGCACAAGCAAAAGGCCAACAAACGGAGAAACTTTTCCACTAATCAATAACACAACAACGATAAGAATCGTAAGTAAACCAATAATACTAAGCATAATTTCTCCTTTCTAGTCAACCGAAGTTCACTACATGAAATGGAAGGTTCGCTCATGAAAGCGGATACATATTTTCGGAATGACAGAAAAAAGTTCCTGCATCAAAATAACCTTCTCTATTTCAAAGTTTTCTATACTTAGAAATTTATCATAGAGAGGTTAGATTAATAAGTTTATTTACTTAAAAACACTAATAGGCATTATGAGCGTTTTGTTCATTTTGTCCACGGCATATATTTTCGCTCTGGACGACCAATATCACCGTATTTTAGTTGGGCATCCACTTCTTTTATCGACACTAAATATTCCAAATAACGCCTTGCTGTTGAGCGACTTACCCCTACTTTGTCCCCGGCTTCTAACGCAGTCACCCCTGGTCCACTATACATTTGTAGGACCTCTTTTATTTTGTCTAACGTAATCTGATCGATTCCTTTTGGGAGCTGTCCCCCGCTTACATTAACCTTTTCCACAGCATCTAGCCAATGTGATCCCGTGAGACGATCTATTTCCTTCTGATCTAACTCCGCCCTCGATGCCAGCATTTGAGTTTGAGCACTGTATCTTTTTAAGGTTTGTTCAAAACGGCTAAAATCAGCTGGCTTAACTATATAATCAAAAATACCACCTCGTAATGTTTCAGCGATGGTCACCACTTCCTTAGCAGCTGTAACCATAATGACATCAACCTCATTGAACTCTTGACGTAATGTCCAAAACAAACTTAAACCCTCTACGTCCGGAATATACATATCCAGCAAAATAAGTTTAGGTAATGCTGAATGACTTCGTAAATAAGTAAGTGCTTCCTCACTTGTTTTCACGATAGCCAATACAGTAAACCCTTCTACTCGCTCAACAAACTGGCGGTTAATATCAGCAATTCGAAAGTCATCTTCTACAATTAAAACTGGAATCGTTTCACGCATCGCTTTCTCTCCCTTGCTTTAAATCCTTCGGTATAGAAATCACAAAGCTTGCTCCCCCAAGCTCCCCTTCTTCCAAATAAAGTACTCCATTTACTTCCTCAATCATTCGCTTTGTCAAAGCCAAGCCAAAACCACGATGAGCACCTTCTTTGGATGTAAATCCTTGCTCAAAGAGCCTATCTTCATAGGCTTTCGGTATGCCTGCCCCGGAATCTTCTATTTCAAAAATAAAATCATTACCAATATCGGTAAAGAAAATTTGGATTTTTCGATTGGCCGGAGGATTATTTTTCAGCGCATCCATCGCGTTATCAATTAAATTCCCCATTGCAGTTAACAATGCCTCACTTTGTTTGTCGTTCAAAGACATTGCTAGTATACTTTCTTCCTGAATTTCCAAATCAATGCCGAGCTCGTTTGCTTGGTTTAGTTTGCCTAATAACAGCCCACTCACCAAAGGATCGGCCACGTTCCGAATCAATAAATGAATCCAGTTTTTCTGTAGCATACTTTCCTTTTGAATATAGTCAATGGCCTGTTCTTTCTGATTTAGTTGTAGCAAACCTAAAATCAAGTATAATTTATTCGTAAATTCATGCGTCTGCGCCCGTAAAGCGTCTGCATACTGCTTAATCCGTGTTAATTCTTTCGTTAATAAATCAATTTCTGTCTTATTTCGAAATGTGAAAACCGTTCCAAGACATATATCCTCTACATAGATGGGCGCCTTGTTGACAAAGACGGTATTGTTACCAATCATCAGCTCTTTATCGACTTGAATACCGTCATCATTCAAGTAGTAGGCTAACTGATATGCAGATGGCAGTTCTTTCATCTTTGTTCCTATATACCGTTCAGGATCGTTAGTTTGATCGAACAGTAGGCCTAATGCGGCAGAATTAATCATTATAATGACACCGTTCTGATTCACGGCAATAATTCCCTCGTGTGTAGACTGTAGAATTGTCTCCTTCTGAAATAATAAATGGGCAATTTCTTCTGGTTCTAACCCAAATAATACTTTTTTTATATACGATGACACAAGTACTCCACCCATAATCGCAACAAGCATAACAAGTAGTAAAACAATCCACAGCTGGTTATTATAAGAATCGATAACCTCTTCTATATCATCGGCCAAAAAACCAACTGAAACAATACCTACAATTTTCCCATCTAAGTATATCGGTACTTTTGCCCTTAGCGAACTCCCCAATGAACCGACTGCTTTTGAAACATACGACTCGCCATAAACGAGTGCTCTTTCGCTATCCTCACCTATCATTTTCTTACCTATCTGGTCTGCACTCGGATGCGCATAGCGAATCTCTTCCCTATTCCCTACCACTATGAACTCAGCTCCAGTTGCCTCTTGAATCGGCGCAACAATCGGATTGATAATGGCAGCTGGCTGTTCGTTGTCAAATGCACTTGCCAACTCTGGAATACGTGCTACGCTTTCCGCAACGCTGAGTGCACGCTCCCCTAATTGTGCCTCCAAAGCGTCTGACATAAACTGATCGATAAACAGCCCAATTACTACAACAATTGCTATGATCAGAATACCTATCAACATAATCATTTTCATTTTCAAATTAAACGTAATATGTGGTTTAAGGTAAGGATTTTTACGATCATTTTTTTGAAAATGAATCATCATAGCTAGCCCCTTCCAAATCAGATAGACAGTTAAGTTCGAAATATAGCAGACTTAAGCCCGAATAGCAATATTCATCCAAATAAAAAAGCTTACTCTCCTATTTCAAGAGTAAGCTTTTGATTCATTTATTCTAAAATTTTAATCTTCACATCTTTGCGGCCCCATTTATAGGCTTCAGCTTTGGTCGGGAAAAAGACATCGATCTTATTCCCTTTAATGGAACCACCTGTGTCCCCCGCTATAGCATAACCATAGCCTTCTACATGGACTTTCGTTCCAAGCTTAATGACGCTTGAATCGACAGCAATGACTTTCATATCCGGATTACTTTTTAAATTAATACCTGTTGCAGTAATACCAGAACAACCGTTACAATTTGCTGTAAACGCACTGGCTGATACTGTGAATTCTTTAACGACCTTGTCAGAATCTGAGCGTGAAGGTGTTTTTGCAACCGCCTTACTCACAGCTTTCTTCTCAGCTACTACTTTTAAAGTTTGTTTTGGATGGATTGTATTTGACTTTAAGTTGTTCCATGATTTCAAATTGGAGACAGACACGTTATGCTTCTTCGCAATCGCGGATAATGTATCTCCACTCTTAACCGTATAAGTTGTAGGTGCGGCCCAGCTTTCATTTGCCCCGCTGACCAATAACGCAATCGTAATGATGAGTGTTCCAAGAATTCTTCTCAAGTACTCTACCCCTTGCTTTTTAGTCTATACTTATCTTAGCAGGCTTATATTACAGCAATATTACAATCTGCCACCTTTCCCGTTACAAAATTAACGATAATATTACATAAACGGAGTGTTCGATCATGAAAACAGTGTCTATTCGTAAAGCTAACAAGAACGATGCAAAAGCCATTGCAGACGTACTCGCAGAGAGTCAATGGTTTACCTACAGTACGCTCTATAGCGAGAATTATATTCAAAGACTCATTGACCAATATTACAATGTGCAACGTATTGAGCAGGAAATCGTCTTCATTAGTGAAGAATGGCATGGCTACTTTGTTGCAGAAATGAACGGCAGAATTGTCGGAGCCATTGGGGGTGGGATGAATGATGATACAGCGGGTGAAGTGTATGTGCTCTATTTAGACCCTACGCTACGCGGACAAGGGATCGGTACACGCCTGCTTGACTTCTTTACGAAAATTCAAAAGCATACATATGGTGCAAAGGAACAGTGGGTGTCTGTCGCCAAAGGAAACAACTACGGCATCCCCTTCTATGAAGCTCGCGGATTCATCTTCCAATACGAGGAACTTGCATACGGTACAATAGAAGAAGATCAGGATATCTCCTTGAAATATAAACGAAACATTTAAAGCTTCGAGCATGGAAAGGTGACTAGTATGATTGCAATCTTAGGCTATATTCGTGAAATGATTCCTTATATGATTATCGTTTTACCCTTCATCCTCTTCTTTCGCTTCATTTTTAATAGATTGCGGGAAGGCACTAAATCGCGTCTGTCCCGTGAAATCGGAGTAGTGAGCTTTCTATTATTTATGACTGCCTTATTTTCACAAACAATACTGACGTTTTTATATACAGGCCCTGAGGTTACACGTGATTTTTCCAATATCAATATGACTCCCTTCAGGGTTTTTCAAGATAACTATTACGCCATTACCGAATTAAATTATTGGCAGCCCTTTATCATTAACTTTTTGGGTAATATTTGCATATTTATACCGATTGGTTATATGGTTCCTTTATTATGGGGACGATTCAATCATTTTTGGAAGGTTACCTTCATTGGATTTAGCATTTCCTTATTTATTGAAACAACACAATTGACACAAGCACGTAGCACGGACATCGACGATTTATGGCTGAATACATTGGGGAGTATGATTGGTTATGGTCTATACGTTGTGACGAGAAGGTTTTATCCACAATTCGTTGCGATGTTTGCAAAAAACTAATCTCTCTTAGCGATATATTGCATATATCAATTGTATTCACTTTACTGTATACTGAATAAATAATAACTTATACAGGATGGTGATTCACAATGCCGATACCTACGGATCATGCAAAACCGATTCGTGTTACTGCGAAGGAAAATGCATTCAACCAGCTCCAGCAATGGATTATTGATGGCACGCTACATGCAGGTGAAAAGCTCAACGATACGGAACTTGCCGAGGCGCTAGGCGTAAGCAGGACGCCAATCCGGGAATCTTTGCAATTACTTGAGGTACAAGGATTCGTCAAAATGTTTCCTGGGAAAGCCACACAAGTAACCGAAGTGGATAGGAATTCAATTACTGAACTCCTCCCCCCACTTGCTGCTCTCCAAGCATTATCAGCGGAGCTCGCAATCCCACATCTTACCGACGAGGCCATTGCATTGCTTGAAAGTACGAATGACAGATTCGCGGAAGCCGTATATACAAAAGATTATTTTTCTGCGTTGAAGATTGATGAGGAATTCCACCAAATTGTTGTTGATATCGCAGATAACTCCTATATCCTGTCGATGGTTGAATCACTTCAAGCACACGTGAGACGATTGTTTTTCCATAACTCCATTGTCTTAACTGAACAATCAATTGAGGAGCACCGTAAAATTATTCAATTACTGAAAGAACGTGATGCCTTAACAGTTGCCGCGACAATGCGAGATAATTGGTTGCGTGCGATTGACGAATTTTATTCATTACCATCGAATTAATGAAAAAAGCCGGTCCCTCTCAATGAGGAAACCGGCTTTTTTCATTATACCCGCACTGAAGACGTTTTTAACATACGAGCAACAATACCTGTTACAAGCATAACAGCAAGGACAGGCAACAGCCAGCCAAGGCCTTGACTGTAAAACGGCAATGTTTCTTCATAGAAGGAAACGATCGGTGACATCCACCCAAAATAATCAATTTCCAATGAATCACAAAGTGCCTTCAAGCCATCGATGACACTAATCATAAACGTGACAATCGTTGCTGCTACATACACCAGACGTGAATGATGGAACAAGGGCGATGCAAACGTCAGTAGCATTAATGAGACTGCTAATGGATATAAGAACATCAAGACAGGAATCGAATAGGTAATGATATTCGCCAGCCCGAAGTTCGCCACCACAAAACAAAATGTTGCGAAAATCGTTACAAACCATTTATAACTAATTTTCGGCATTAACGTATGGAAGTATTCTCCACAAGCCGTAATTAGTCCGATACTTGTTGTCAAGCAGGCAAGCAAAATAACAACAGCCAACATGATTAGTCCAAATTTGCCAAGATAATGCGTCGAAGCCCCGCTTAACACAGGCCCTCCTGTATCAAAAAAGCCTAACAACCCCGTGCTTGTAGCACCCAAATAGGCAATGCCTACATAAATAATCGCAAGGAATGCAGTTGCCACAGCACCTGTTTTAGCCGTTGCCGCTAAAATACCTTGCTTACTTGTCACACCCATTGAACGAATGACATTGATGACGATAATACCAAACACCAGTGATGCCAGTGCATCCATCGTATTATAGCCCTCCGTGAACCCTTTCATAAATGCCCCACTTGCATAAGCATCCTGTGGAGATCCAATCGCTCCCATCGGTTTCACAACTACCATCGCAAGCAATATAAGAAGTAGTATAATAATTCCCGGTGAAAGAATTTTTCCAACGTTGTCAACAATTTTCGCAGGATTCAAAGACAGCCACAATGTAATACCAAAAAATATCAATGTGAAAACAATAGACGCGACTTGCATGTGACCTTCACCAATAAAAGGCGCAATACCAATATCAAACGCGACAGCCCCTGTACGTGGCGCTGCAAAAAATGGCCCGATTGTTAAATAAAGCAGTGCTGTAAAAATTACTGCATAGATCGGATGAATTCGGCTCGCTAGGTCTTGCAAATTTCGGCTACCCGAAAACCCAATGGCTAAAATACCAAGAAACGGTAACCCGACACCTGTAATTAAAAATCCGATAACAGCAGGCCAAAGATTTGTTCCGGCATACTGCCCCAGCTGCGCGGGGAATATTAGATTTCCTGCTCCAAAAAATAAGGCGAATAACATGACGCCAATAACAAGATACGATGAAAACGATAATTTCTTCTGCATAATTCCAGTTCCCCCTCAGATGTCTAACATGATTCCGTATATGCAATATATCACCGGAAATAATAATACCCTTTCCATCAAAGAAATGCAATATATTGTTGATAATTATTTGAAAATATTAATTTTACAACATATTCCTACTATATACAAACATCCGTACGGCAAAAATGCTCGCCATACGGATGTAGCTAGCTGTTTATTTTAATCAATTGCGCCTCGGCGTAATTGCGTTGGGATTTTGAATTGTGCTCAGCGCAATCCACTCCCCTCAAAATCCCTAACATCCGCCGGCCGACAAAAACGCCACGTCCTGTGGCATTGTCGGCACTAGTACGTCCTGTACGTCGGAGGCTTAACTTGAATCAAACTCCCTCTGATTGAAATGCTCTTCTGGCATTCTTCCCACCACTAAGGAGAAATGGAACTATATTTCTCCCCTATAGAAGTGTGGACTTCTGCTGAATCAAGTTAAAAACTGCGTCTGACTATGTCCTTCTCTCGATTTTTTCACTTCCAGAATTGCAGGGAATGCCGCTTTCAATTCTTCAACATGCGAAATAACACCAATCATCCGACCCGACTTCTGTAAATCAATGAGCGTATCAATCGCCTTACTCAATGATTCTTCATCCAATGACCCAAAACCTTCGTCAATAAACATCGTATCAATCGACACCGAACCTTGGAAGCTTTGAATAACATCCGCCATACCAAGTGCCAAACAAAGAGAGGCATTGAACTTTTCGCCGCCCGACAATGTTTTCACATCGCGCGTTTGTCCGGTATAAGCATCATAAACATCAAGGCCCAATCCACTTTGCCTACCTCGAACTTCCTGCCGATCACTACGTATCAATTCAAACTGACCACCGGACATTTCTTTTAATCGTAAGTTTGCCGACTGAATGATCCTCTCCAAATATTCGATTTGTATAAAGCGTTCAAATGACAGACGTAATCCATTATGCCCTCTAACAACATCATATAAATCGGTCACTTTGCCAAATTCTTTTTCGAGCGTTGCAACGATTGTCATGGACTCACCGATTTTCACTTGCAATTGTGCGGCCTGCTTGGCAAATTCCGTCGAGCTATTATACGCAGTCAAAGCAGCTTCATAGGTGGCTTTCAATTCAACTAATGCTTGATCGACTCCGCTAATATCAATCTTTTCTTTTCCTTCTAACAGTGCGGCAAGCTCCTTCACAGCCTCACGTACAGCATAAAACTGTTGTTTAAAGTTCTCAATGTCAGATTTCAATTTCACACGTGATGCTTCATCCATTTTCGCATCGTGATAAGCTTGCTCCGTTGGAAACTCCGATTTTTGTAATGCCTCTACAAATCGTTGCTGTGCAGTCTGCCGTTTTTCTTCCGTTTCAATAAGCGCCTGTTTCATATGAATTTCAGCCGATTTACTAGTCGCTAAACGCTCTCTTCCTTCTTCACGACGTTTCTGAATCGTTTCCCATGCCGTATCTAATGCTCTTTTTTGTTGCGTGAATGAGGCAATACGTTGCTCTAGTACGTTTAGCTCCCGTATATCTTCTGGTATAGCATTCAGTGTCTGTTCAAAAAGAGCCTGTTCTTTTTCATAGGATGCCTGACAGTCAAATACAGCCCGTTCGATGACTGCCTTATGTTGCACCAATTGTTCAGCTATTTTACTCTGTTGCGTTAACTTGTCCTTCAACTGGCTTAGCTCTTGTCGCGTCGCGCGAAGTGCCGAAACCTCTTGTTCCAGCTGTTTCTTCATTACATGTAAGTTACTGTTTTCAGCTTCTACCTGCTCCACATCAACATCAATTTTGACAAGCTCACTCTTTTTCACCGTTATTTGTTTGAATGAACTGTCATAATTCGCTACCGCAGTCCGGTAAAGGCTCTCAATACGTGCAAGCTCGGCATTTGCCTTTTCAAGCTCTTCCTTTGTAACCTCAACCTCACCACGGTGCGCTTTCTGCGGATGTTCATCACTCCCGCACACGGGACAAGCTTCCCCGTCATGAAGCGTCGCCGCTAATGTGGCCGCCTCGTTCATCAGCCAATCTTGCGCTAACGCTTCGTATTCTTTTTTACTCGCTACATATAGAAGTTCCTGCTTATTTCGCTCATCGGCAAAACTAGCTGTTTGTGCTGCCAATCCCATAAATTCATCGACAATCCGGCATTTTTCAGTCGTGGCTGCCAGCAATTCAACTTGATCATCAAATACAATCAGTCGCTTTTCTAATTGTTCCATTTGATTTTTAAAAACAGTCACTTTTTCTATTTCAATGGCAGATTTTTCAGTCGTCACTTGCAAGGTTGCCTGGCGTGTCTGCCATTCTTTGTTGAGTGTGGCAAGTGCCTCTTTTTTAGAGGCCAGCGCTGCGACCTGCGGCAATGCGTCCTGTAAACGCATCAAGCTCTCCGCTACCTTTTCACGCTCTGGCTTCTTTCCTTCTTCTATTGTATAGTGAGCTTCGATTTCTTCGATTTCTTTGGCAATCAGTTGAACACTACGAACAGCTTTTTCAAGATGCACTTGTTTAGTGCCCACTTCTTTCTTCAGCTCGACAAACTGTATTTCCAACTGCTCAATCGTCACTGCACGCTCTGCATCCCCAAGTCGTTTGGCTTCTTTTTCTAAAAAAGGGACCTGATTCGATAGCTCTGCATATACTGCTTTTCTTTGCGCCAACTCATTGAATCGCTCATTTACACCTTTGGCTGCATGATATTTTTCAAGCATTTCTGCATGTTGTTGAACAGCCTTGTCGTAACGGTCTTTATCAACCATTATTTTTTCATTATAAAATAACTGCTCCGTTTCCAATGCACGCATCACTTGATGATCGTTATAGTTTTCATTGGCTAATACGGTAAAAATAGCAGAATCACGCTGTGGTAATAGCGATGGGATTTGTTTCATAAGGCCATCCTTTTGTTGCCTTTCGCCAATCAATTTAGCTTGTGCTTCATCTTTTTTACTTTTCAACTTGTCTACAATTTCACGATAAGGCTCTGTTCTAAAAATCTTCCGCATAATCGTTTCTTTATTTTCAGTATCAGATGTTAAAAACTTACGAAACTCCCCTTGTGGCAGCATAACAATCTGGCTAAATTGAGCCTGCGTAAAACCAATGAGCTCCTCAGCCTTCTTATCAATTTCAGACACAATTTGTCGATCAACAATCGGTACTTCTCCGTCAGCTGTCACTTCATAGAACTCATAACGGGCAGCGGTTTTCGTTTTATTTCCTTGTTTGACATACGGAATTTGACGCAATATACGATACGTTCGGTTCTGAATAGCAAACAACAACTCTACCGTTGTCGGTACGGCATCGTCTGCAAAGTCACTACGCATCGCCCCACTATCCGTTCGGTCTTCGCCACTCGCTTGTCCATACAACGCAAAGCAAATCCCATCAAAAATCGTCGTTTTCCCAGCACCCGTTGCACCCGAAATGACGAACAATCGATTATCTTCTAACTCTCTAAAGTCGACGATTTCCGTCCCTTTATACGGGCCAAATGCCGTCATCGTTAATTGGATAGGTCTCACAGTCCCAGCCCCTCCTTCTGCATAACCTCATGAAGCACTTGTGCAAACAGCTCTTCCGTTTCCACATCCGCCGCTTCGCCCTTCATTTCCTCATAGAATGCTTTAAAGAGCGCTATATCATCCTGTTTTCCATGTTCAATCTGCTGCTCATTCTCTTCATTCCTCAACGGCACGAATATTTTCCGTTCGACATGCATCGCATTCGGATAGACCGATCGAATTTTTTCCATTGGGAATAAAACCGGCGTATCATCCAGCAATTTAACGAAGACATAATCTTCACTAACGGGATGCAATAAAATGTCCTCCATCGTACCTTCCACTGTCCTCATGTCATGCTGGGGTATTAGCTCCCGTTTTTCAACTGTCACTTGACCTTCTGCATCCAGTTCAACAACGAAAAAACCTTTGTTATGATGCTGCTCCGAAATGGAATATTTCATGGGTGAGCCTGCATAGCGAATCGTTTCATTCAACACAAAATGGGCCTGATGCAAGTGACCGAGTGCTGTATAATGGAACGGTTCAAACAACTGTGCCGACACATATTCAGCACCGCCAATAGCTAATGGTCGTTCTGAATCACTCGTGTTTGCCTCACTTTCCCCGTGTGAAGTGACAAATGCATGTCCCACAAAGACATGACGCGCATCTTCCTGCAAGTTTGCACAAATGCCTGCTGTCACTTTTTTCATCGCATCGTTATGATTGGCAATCTGGTCGTCACCATGAAGATGTTTGACAACTGAGGGGTCTGCAAACGGCACGAGATGGAAATGAACTTCACCGAATTCATCCGACAGAACAACAGGTTCAATGTCTTTCGTCATTTGACCGGCAATATGGTAACCGTTGGCGCGCATCAATCCGCTACCAAAGTTCAAACGCCCCGGGCTATCGTGATTTCCACCAATGGCAAGAACAGGTATCTTCAGTTCCATAATGATTTTCTCCAGTACTTCATCCAATAATGCAACCGCTTCAGTTGGGGGTACTGCCCGATCATACAAATCACCTGCAATTACGACTGCGTCCGGTTGTTCCTCCTTTATCGCCTCCATAAACTGGTCCAGCACATAGCGCTGCCCATCTGTCATATAAACGCCTTGCACAAGCTTACCTAAATGCCAGTCCGCTGTATGAAAAAATTTCAACTTCATATCCCCCTCAATGTTCTTTTCTACTACTTTACAGGACTACAGCATAAAAATGAATTCCTTCCCTCTTTCCTACGATTTCCAAACTAGTAGTTGACCTTCCTGATTAGATATGCTTATAATAGGGCAAATCCAATTGCATAAGATTCACCGCTAGGGGTGCTCGAACAGAGCTGAGAGAGGCATGTGCCTTAACCCTTATAACTTGAACTGGTTAATACCAGCGTAAGGAAGAGGTGCTGACATAATTCTGCCGGTCTGTTTTCCGGATAACTTTGACTGTCTACAACCCACTTCTTCTTCAAGGAGTGGGTTTTTACGTTGTTGGGCAAAATCAAAGGGAGTGTTTTAGTTATGAAATTCACTGATCGCTTGCTGGAAAAGACATTACCAATTTGGAGACAGAATCACAGTCACCCTTTTGTACAAGGGATTGGCGATGGGACGCTTGATCCGGATAAATTCAGATTTTATATGGTGCAAGATTACTTGTATTTAATTGATTATGCGAAAGTGTTTGCGATTGGTGCTGTGAAAGCAGATGACCTGGAAACGATGGGCAAATTCGCCACACTCCTTGATGGCACGCTCAACACGGAAATGGCGTTACATCGAAACTATGCCGAGCGCTTTGGAATTTCTGAACAGGAACTTGAAACAGCAAAGCCCTCGCCAATTGTTCTCGCGTATACGCACTATATGTTACATGTTTGTCAAAATGGGACGGTTGCGGAAGTCATTGCGGCATTATTACCTTGTGCATGGAGTTACTGGGAAATTGGCAAGGAGCTAAACGCCATTCCAGGTGCTGCCGACCATCCGTTATACGGGGATTGGGTACGTATGTATGCATCAGAGGAATTCGGCGAATTGGCTAGTTGGTGCATCGATTTAATGGATAAAGCAGCGGCTGGAAAACCGGAACACGAACTGTTGAAACTTGAAGAAATCTTCCTCAATACAACGCGATTCGAATACATGTTTTGGGATATGGCCAATGACAAACAGATGTGGCCTGGGAATGAAATCGCTCATGCTGGCGTTTGACAAGGTTTCATTCAGCTATCCATCCGGTAGCATGATCCTTGATGAGGTGAGCTTGACAATTCTTCCTGGAGAGTTTATTTCGATTGTTGGTGTTAGTGGTTCCGGAAAAAGCACGATTTTCCGCCTCGTTACAGGGTTAGCTGAACCATCCATTGGCTCTATTACACTTGCAGGGGATCAAAATGGAAAGCGACTAGGTAAGGTGGGCTATATGCCGCAGCAGGATTTGCTGTTACCATGGCGGACAATTATAGAAAATGCTTGTCTGCCTCTCGAAATGAACGGAATAGATAAGCAATCTGCACGTGAAAATGTACTACCTTTATTACATGAATTCGGTCTTGCAGGAACAGAGGACAGCTATCCTGCTGAACTATCAGGTGGCATGAAACAGCGCGTCGCTTTTCTACGCGCTGTCCTTTCCGGCAACCCCCTTCTTTTATTGGATGAACCGTTTTCGGCACTCGATGCGATTACACGGCTATCTATGCAAGAATGGTTAATTGACCAATGGAAAAAGCGACAAGCTACCGTATTATTCATTACGCATGATGTGGAAGAAGCTTTATTTCTATCCGACCGTATTTTTTTATTGAAAAATAAACCAGTCACTTCAATTGAAGAAATCGACATCCCACTGGCAAGACGGCGAACAAGAAGTGATAGTCATCACCCGGAAATGATTATGTTGAAAGAGCAGTTGCTCCGTCAGCTACGAAGCGAGGTCCGCGTATGAAAAACGCCCCTTCCCTTGTCATCATTGTCCTGTTCGTCGGTGTCTGGGAGCTTGGTGCACGACTATTCAATAAACCGTTCATCCTGCCTTCACCTAGTCAAATTGCTGTGCGCTTTTGGGAGCTGAAGGATGTATTATTACTGAAGCATTTGCCCGTCACCTTGCTAACGATTGTCATTGGACTTGTTATTTCAATTAGTTTTGGCGTTGCTATCGCTGTCTGGATGTCTGCCAATTTGAGTGTGCGTAAAGCGCTCTATCCCATTTTGATAGCGTCCCAAATGATTCCCATTATCGCGTTGGCACCTATTTTTGTCTTGTGGTTCGGCTATACCATTTGGAGCAAAGTTGCCGTCACCGTGCTGATCACTTTTTTTCCAATCACCGTCAATACATTCGACGGACTGTCTTCCGGGACAAAAGACATGCGCGAACTTTTTTTAACGATGGGAGCCACGAGAAAAGATATTTTCTTGAAATATTCCGTGCCAACCGCCCTGCCTCACTTCCTTTCAGGCTTGAAGGTCGCTGTAACACTCAGCGTAATCGGGGCAGCTATCGGAGAATGGCTTGGTGCACAAGCAGGGCTCGGATACTTTAGCCGCCGAATGATGACACAGTTTGATGGTGCTGCCGTGTTTGCTCCCATCGTCGTACTAACCGTCGTTGGAATTGGATTATTTAGTTGCGTGGCTTATTTGGAAAATCAACTATTAAAATGGAGGTTGAAAAGTTGAAGAAGATTACATTATCATTAACGAGCATCGCATTAATTCTACTACTTAGCGCATGCAATCAAGAAGAAACGAAAAAGGTGAGCATTATGCTCGATTGGTATCCAAATGCCGTACATAGTTTCCTCTATGTTGCAGAGGAAAAGGGCTATTTTGAAGAGGAGGGCATTGAACTGGATATCCAGTTTCCTGCAAATCCAACTGATCCTATCAACCTTGCTGCCGCGGGAAAAGTGACACTCGGGATTACCTATCAGCCTGATGTCATCATTGCACGATCCGAACAAGACATTGGCGTAAAATCAGTTGGTGTCCTCGTTCGCTCCCCGTTGAATCATGTCGCCTTCTTGAAGGAAAGCGGTATCGAATCACCAAAGGACTTAGAAGGGAAAACCGTCGGCTATACTGGTATCCCATTAAATGAAGCCATGCTTCAAACGATGATGGATGCTAACGGTGCTGACTTTAGTAAAGTAAATATGGTCGATGTTGGTTTCGAACTAAATTCTTCATTGATTGCAAAGAAAGCGGACGCTGTCATCGGTGCGTATATTAATCATGAAGTCCCCTTGCTCGAATATGAAGGATTCCCTACAGGCTATATCGACCCAACAGACTTTGGCGTCCCATCGTTTTACGAGCTTGTCGTCGTGACAAGTGATGACACATGGAAAAATGAGCAACAAAATATTGGAGCATTTTGGCGCGCAGTTGGCAAAGCTTTCGACGATATCGAAAAAGATCCCGAAGAAGCGCTGTCTACTTTACTAAAACACCAAGATGAAGCCAACTTCCCATTAGTCGAAGAGGTAGAAAGAGAATCCCTGTCTGTACTCCTTCCAAAAATGAAATCGCCTGGAACCTTTGGCGAACAGGACGAAGAGACATGGAAAGTGACGGCCGATTGGATGAAGGAAACAGGTTTATTGCAAAAAGAAGCTAATCTTGAGGGCATCTATGTGAATATGAAATAAGAAAAAGCTTAAAATGAATTCACTAATAATGCGTAAGATACTAAAAAGAGTCATGCGTCATCTATCATAAGATGTTGCATGACTCGCTTATTTTTTATTCCCCTAATCCATCGGCAATCATATCGGCATTCCATTTGATCATCTTAATATAGGTGTCGCCGTCACTACCGGCTTTCCCCAATGAATCCGTAAATATTTTTCCATGGATGGGTACTCCTGTTTCTCTCGATACCATCTCCATACTCCGTGGATCGACGCTGGATTCTAGGAACAGTGATGGAACCCCCTCCTCTTTCACTATGCTAATAATGCTCTTCAGTTGCTCTGGCGTCCCTTCACTATGTGAATTAATTTCCCAAATGTAGGCAGCCTGGAAGTCATAGGCAGCCGAGAAGTATTTAAATGCCCCTTCACTCGTGACAAGGATACGTTTTTCTTCTGGAATCGCATGCATCATGTCAATAATCTCTTCATGAAGCGTATTTAGCTCCGCAATATATTTTTCAGCGTTTTTGTCATAGGCATCTGCATTAGCAGAATCGATTTTCTTTAATGCCTCACGAATATTTTCAACATATTTGATGCCATTCCGCACATCGAGCCAAGCATGTGGATCCTCTTCATTCTTATGTTCATCTGAACTAAGAAGCATTGGTTCAACACCCTCACTCACACGAACAACATTGTCATCTGTCACTGATTTACCAGCGGTTTCAATCATTTCATTAAACCAAGAATTTCCTTCTTCTAAGTTCAATCCATTATAAAAGATAACATCAGCATCCGTCGTCAAAACAAGATCCGCAGGAAGTGGGTCATAATTATGGGGATCTGATCCGATAGGCGCTAAACTATGCACCTCTACATGATCTCCTCCAACATTTTTTATCATATCGTAAACGATTGAATAGGTCGTAACAATTTTCAACTTTTCATTTTGTTCTTTTGGTGAAGTCTCTCCTTGGCTACATGCAGATACCAAAACCGCAATAGCCATTGTTGCGAACAATAAAATCAGTTTCTTCATTAATAATCTCCCTCTCAAACAATAATTGTTTTTTTCCGTTTCGTTCGAATGCTTCGCAATAAAACCCCTTGTTTCGGTGAAAATAATAAAGATAAGATAAACATCGTTGTCGCCACGAGAACGATTGTTGCACCTGATGCCAGATTATAGGTGAAGCTTAAATACAAGCCACCTACTGCAGAAACCGCGCCGAAAAGTGCTGACAAGCCAATCATCACCGATAAGCGATCCGTCAATAAGTAGGCCGTCGAAGCCGGCGTAATGAGCATAGCAACAACAAGGATAATACCGACCGTCTGTAACGAGGCAACTGTCACAAGTGTCAACAACGTCATCAAAAAATAATGAATCAACTTCGTCGGCAAACCGTAAGCTTGTGCCATAATCGGATCAAAAGAACTGACGAGCAATTCTTTATAGAATAGATAAACGCTACCCAACACAATGACTCCAATGATAAGTGTAATCCACATATCTGAAGGCCTAACTGCCAATACATTTCCAAATAAAATATGATATAAATCGGAGCTACTTTTCAGCGCTGTAATGAGCAGGATACCTAGAGCAAACGCTGCCGTAAAAACAATTCCAATCGAGGAATCATTTTTCACCCGACTATTTTGACTGATGAAACCAATTCCGACAGCTGTAAGGATACCTGTCGCCACTGCCCCTATGAAGAAATTGATGCCTAACATATACGAAATGGCCACGCCAGGTAATACGGCGTGGGAAATTGCATCACCCATTAGCGCCATTCCACGTAATATGATAAAACATCCAATGACTCCACAAATCACACCGACCATAACAGACGTCAATAGAGCCTTTTGTAAAAATTCATACTCGATTACTGAATGCATAAAATTCATCATGTTGTCATCACCATTTCCTCTAAAAAGGATAACTGCCCACCATATGCCTTCGCAATATTACGCGGCGTAAACACTTCCTTCACATCTCCACTTGATATTAGCTCTTTATTCAACAACAGAAGCTCATCAAAGTATTTTTCTGCTTTGCTTAAATCATGGTGAACAACAATAATTGCTTTCCCTTCATCCCGCAACTCTTTTAAAATCCTCACAATCACCTCTTCACTTGCTACATCAATCCCAACAAATGGCTCATCAAGAAGAAATAAATCAGCTTGCTGAGCGAGCGCACGTGCTAAGAAAACCCTTTGCTGCTGTCCTCCAGATAATTCACCGATTTGTCTGTCCTGAAACGCTAACATATCTACCTTTTCCAGACACTTCAATGCCAATTCCTTTTCTTTCTTCCCCGGTCTTTTCAGTAGACTAACAGACGGATACGTACCAATCAGCACGGTTTCCTTCACCCGAATCGGAAAATCCCAGTCAATTGCACTTCGTTGTGGAACGTACGCAATCCGTTTACGCACTTCTTTCAACGTAGAACCCATGATATCTATTTCACCCGAATCCTTTGGAATTAAGTTCAAAATTGCTTTCAACAAAGTTGACTTACCTGCTCCATTTGGACCGATAATCCCCACAGACTTCCCCATAGAAATTGCAAACTCAATATCGTGTAGCACTTCTTTTCCGTAATAAGACACATGTAAATTCGACACAGCGATTGCATTTTTCATTTCACGGCACCTCCATATAACTATTGATATGCAATAAGTTTCCTTAAGGCAACTTGTAGCGTAAATTTTTTTGCCCTCGGGAAACTTTATAGGCAAAAAAAATGAATTCAGCTGTTCTTTCCCAAGGGAAACTTTCTGTCTCTATAATAAAAGATTTAAGATGAAATGTAAAGCAAAAGTTTTTCTTGATGGGGTAGACGCAGAACTGGGGCACCTAATCGAGAAACTGCAACACCTTTTCACATAACTGCGATACCCGATTGAAACTTGACTACCTATTTCGCAAACTCGGACACCCCGGCGAGAAACTGGGACACCTACTCACTAAACTGCGACACCCGATTGAAACTCGACTACCTATTTCTCAAACTCGGACACCTACCAGATAAACTGCAACACCTTTTCACATAACTGCGACACCCGATTGAAACTCGGATACCTATTTTGCGAACTTGGACACCTATCCGAAAAACTGTGACACCTTTTCTCATAACTGCGACACCCGATTGAAACTCGGCTACCTATTTTGCGAACTTGGACACCTAATTGAGATACTGAACTACGAATTCGACAAACTCGGCTACGCAATGGAAACCCTAAAAAAATGAGGACACCATTATCACGGCATCCTCATTTCACTATACGATTAACTTTATAGATCACTCAACGCAATAACTTCCCCTGTCACTGCATCTACCGCTTCTGCGGCATCCAGCAATCCACATAAAATATATTTCCCTGTCAGTTCATCATAGACGTACGTCGGATCGAGTGTGATATATGGTACCATTTTCTCAAACGCTTCGTCATGTGTAACAACAGCTTGTTCCGCTGGGGCAAATGTCTCAAATATCTCCATCATTGCTCCATTATCTACGAAATTCAAGACAGACATATTTTCTGGTTTGATGAATACAACAAATTTACGTTTAAATATTGTCGATTTTTTTGTCGTAAATCTACAATGCGCTTCTATGAAATTCTCTTGACGTCGAAGTTCTGCAAGCTGCCATTTTCCTGATTCATGTGGGTATTCAGACCGTAAAACATCACGGACAACCTCTTTACTGCGCTCAATTTGATCGTCGGTCAACAGCAATTTATCATTAACAAGACCAAATGCCTCTTCGACCGTTGATTCAGAAACGAAGGTTAGTTCTTCACGCTCAAATGTTTGCGCAAGCGGATGATCCCATTCCACTATTTCTCCCACTTTTACGATTGTTCGTTCATGTTCAAAAAACGGAATGATTCGCTGCCCATCTACTGTCACAAATACTTCCTCCATCGCGTATGCCGGAACGAATCGGTTATCTAATTCAGATGGAAACTCTACTAGCTGTAACTGTTTTTTTACAAGTGGCTCTATCTCTTCTAGCGTTAGCGTGAATGCGGATTTCATGATGTCCTCCTGATGAGGAGCTCTACCATATCTTGAATATGAAGTAAGTTTACCCATTTCATCAAATTTCACATTTATCATAAAAGCTGGAGACATTCTAACGCCTTCTATATCCATTTCAAATTGGAACTCATCACTACTTGCTTGCGTTAGTTTAAAATCAATCCCGTATGTTAACCCTGTTTGCTTTTCAAGCCAAGCCGCCACTTCTTCAGGTGTTTTCTTTACAAATGGTGCTAGCGTTGAAAAAGATTGCCCTAGGGTGAAAATAACACTGTCAAAACACTGTTCTTGAATATTATATTCAAGACATGCAGTACCTTCCGGATTCATATCTTCTTCTATTGTCTCGTTCAATTCTTTCGGAAACCACTCCATATTCACAACATAATACGCTTCACCTTTTGCATCTCTATGCTTAGAAATCGAGTGTCTTTCCAACTTATACGCATCCAACCCAAACTTCACGTGCGCCTCATCAGCAATCTGCTGTAATCTCTCGTCCATGCTTCCACCCTTTTCTTATGTATATAGTCAAAAAGAAAAGCCGATTGCGCGTAGCAGTCAGCTCTCCATTTCGTTCATTCAAAAAATACTTTATCGACATTGTATTTCGCACGTTGCGTATTAATAATATACGTTTCGTAAATTTCGCGTTCCATTGGATCTTCAACGATAATAACGGAAATTTGTTTAACCTCGTTGCGGTGATCTTTAATCGGTGACACTGTGTCCTCAAAATGCTTCTTGACACGTTGACGAAGTTTACGCGCTTTCCCAGCGAACAGCAATTCATCTTTATTGTTATAAAACAAGATGATACCGCCTTTATCGCGAGGAATTTCATGTAAATCAATAAAGCCATAAATCGGTTTAATCGGCGCAACACCCGGAGCCATTTCTTGCTTACGCTGCACAATTGTTATATCTGCATTTGGTACTGTAATTGTAATCAATTCAACTTCACGTCCTCTTCTAATCTAAACACAAATAGTACCACAAAACTGCTTAAAAAGCGAAGCAGAGTGGCAAACACTTAATATTATCTTGCACGTTGTAGTGCTAGTACATCCGCACGAGTACCTAAAAATTCACCATTTAGAATCGTTACTTTATCATCGATTCGTATTGCTAAGTCATGAGTCGCACCAATTTTTTCATTAATCTGTTTCATTTCTTGCTTAATACTTGAAACCTCTTCCTTCACTTCAGTCAACTCGACTTTTATTCCTGAAATGTCTTCCTTCATCCCCGCAATGTCACTCTTCACTTCTACCATATCTTCGGTAAGTGTCTTAACATCCTCCACAAGCACCTTAACAAAGCCCGATAAATCAGTGATAGCTGTCAAAATCATTGTATTTGTTATTTCCATACACCCATTCCTCCCCCGTAATATAGTCCCGTATCGTTTACTTCATCACCTAATTATCGGACATTACTCGCCATTTCACAAGTGGAAGGTTGTAGAAATATAGCGGTTTATAAATTAGTTTAAAATGAATACTCGAAAAAGATTGACCTTTCTTTCATCTTCATGTAAAGTACTTTCTAATAACTATAAGCGTTGAAGAGAAAAGTAAAGTGCATAGGATTTCTCACAGAAAGCTTCGGTCGCTGAAAAGAAGCAGAAAAACTCCACTTGAACAATGGCCTCTGAGCTCTGCGTTGAACGTGCAACAAGTTTGCATCAGTAGATTAGCGGCGGGAATTGGTACCCGTTATCTATATCACAGTCTAAAATCCATCCTGGTAGGATTTTGTACTTGCTGAGGTTGTCTATGTGAATAGGCAACGAAAAAAGGTGGTAACACGAGCATTCATCTCGTCCTTTTCAATCAATTCATGATTGAATCGGGCGGGATTTTTTGTTTTTAAATTTCATATACTTTAAAATGAGGAGAGTGCTTTGTATGACAACAGGTCTATTAGTTTTTCAATCAGATTTCGGTAAAAGTGATGGGGCAGTTAGCGCCATGCATGGTGTAGCAAACGCCGTTCAACGCGGAATTCCTATTTATGAAATTACACATCAGATTCCACAATATAATATTTGGGAAGCGTCTTACCGTTTACTACAAGCAATTGGTTATTGGCCTGACAATACGGTTTTCGTATCGATTGTTGACCCTGGTGTAGGTTCAGAACGGCGTGGGATTGTCGCTAAAACGGTCAACAACCATTATATCGTGACGCCAGATAATGGTACATTAACACATGTAGCGCAATTCATTGGCATTACTGAAGTACGAGAAATTGACGAAACAATCAACCGCCTTCCGAACTCTGGTGAATCCCATACATTCCACGGGCGCGATATTTTCGCTTTTACAGGTGCACGGCTCGCTGCGGGCGTAATCCAATTTAATGATATTGGCCCTATCCTTGATACAGAAAAAGTAATTGCTTTACCATTAAAAATATCGAAAATAATCGATGAAGTGATCACGGGAAATGTCGATATTATCGATAGACCTTTTGGAAATCTATGGACCAATATTAGCAGACAACAATTCAAGGAAATTGCACAGCAGCATGGTGACTCATTCGAAGTCGCCATCACCACAGACGGGCGCACCATATACAACAACATCATGACATTCGGTCGATCCTTTGCAGATTTACACATTGGCGAGCCACTCGTCTATGTCAATTCCCTCGACAATATTGGTATCGCCATCAACCAAGGGTCATTTGCAGATGCCTACCGTGTTGGAACAGGTACGAATTGGCAAGTCACCATTCGCAAAGCCCCGAGAATTGTTTATGAATAAATCCCGAGAACTAAATAAATGTAAAAAGGTGAGTATCTGCTTTCATCAGCAAATACTCACTTTTCTTTATACTATATAGATTGGACAAGGAAATAATTAGATAACACTCCCTTACTCCAGCAATTGTTTATCAATAGCTCCATAATCCCCATCATCACCAAAAAGCTTAACCAATTGTTGCTTCGCTTTATTTTTTATATCGTCATCGATATGCTGCATGATTTTCATGACGGCTGCCGCAATCACACTGGCATCATCTACAAGCCCCACTACCGGGATGAAATCAGGGATTAGATCGACAGGGAAAATAAGATAGCTGAGTGCACCGACAACAATCATTTTTGACGATTTTGGCACTGTTGGACTTTTGGCTGTGTAGAATAGCAGTAAACTGTAATATATTGTTTGCTTTCCAGCCTGTTTACCGTAATTCTTAACCTTGTCCCAAAACTTTTTATCAGAATAATGGTTGTCAGTTGTTGCTATTGTAGATTCCGGATCAAAATCCTTCAATTTCTCTTCATAATTCCGCTGTTTATTTAACATGATGGACCCCCCACATAAGCACTTAGTACATTAATTCTACATGGTACGCATCGTAAAGTCATTTGTTAACCTACAGCTAATCCTCTTCTTTTTCACTCCTCTCCTTCATACGATGAACTATTCTAGTGAAAAGAGAGGGAATTTATAATGGAACTTCCTGTGTCAATTGAATCGAAGAAATTACCCCATGCTTCACCGAAAGTGACTGTGTATTATCCTGTTGTTGTCCATTTACCCAATATCCATATACAAAGTACCATTAACCACGCCATCGTTACGACTTTGAATAATATGCTCATTGAACAGAGTTACTATAAACCCGAACTTGTGGAATTAGTAGCTTACTTTGAGCTTAAAACGAACCAACGTGGCCTACTCAGCTTAAATCTCATCGTCTATTCATTCACGGGCGGCGCACATGGCACGACCCTCATTAAATCACTAACATTTGATACGAAAACAGGGAAGCAATATACATTACAAGAGTTGTTCAAACCCGGCAGTCATTACGTAAAGATACTGTCCGATATTATCAGACAACGTATCAATGATTGGCATATAGAATTATTAGACCCACCATTCAAAGAAATTCGGCCTGACCAAGACTTCTATATTGGCGATACTACGCTCGTCATTTACTTCCAGCCATACGAAATCACTGCCGGCGTTTGGGGATTCCCGTATTTCCCAATCCCAATTTTGGATCTCGCAGACATTATTCAACCGAATGGTCCCCTCGATCGAATGATGGCCTTTACTTGAAGTAAGCCAGTTATCGAAACGTTAACATCGTTTCGGTAACTGGCTTTGTTCTTATGAAGAAAGATGGTGATCTAATTCCGCTAGCACCTCGCCAATTTTCCGCTTATGAATCACTACATCTGCATAGTGATCAAATAACGTCGGTTCCAAATTAACAATAACCAATTTCGCACCCTGTTCTTTTGCCAGAAGTGGAAACTGATTCGCAGGTGTAACCGTAAGTGATGAACCAAGGACAATAAATAAATCCGCACGTTCACTCGCATCGATTGCCTTCATGAACGTATCCTCCGGCAGCCCTTCCCCGAATAACACTACGGATGGTCGTAGCTTCCCTCCACATGTACAATAGAAAGTTTCTGATTCATACATCTCATTGCCATACACTTGCCCGCACGATTGACAATGGACTTGTTGCAGCGTTCCATGCAACTCCATGACATTGTCAGATCCAGCAACTGAATGAAAACCATCAACATTTTGCGTAATAATCCCCTGAATGATGCCTCGTCTTTCCCATTCAGCTAAAATTTCATGGCCTTTATGGGGACTGCAATCCTTTACACCAAGTACACGCTTACGATAAAACTCGAAAAATCGTTCCACATCTCTATTTAAAGCATCGGTACTTGCAACTACCGATGGATCCTCCTGTTCCCAAAGCCCTGTTTTTGTAGAGCGAAAATCCGGCAATCCACTCTCCGTCGACATCCCCACCCCTGTATAAATAACAGTATACCTTGATTTTTTAATTAAATCTAAAAGCATTTGTGTTTCCTCCTTCTATTTAGCAACCAACTACATTCAAATTTCCTTTGAGTATTTCATCACAAAATAGGCGATTCACTCGTATTTCCCCTTCTCAAAAATAAAATCGTATTATTCCCCAGGAAATAAGTAACCTACACCATAAATTATCACTTTAATATTTTCCATTAAATATGCATCATTTTAATTATGCAATAAAAATAAATGATCCAACATTCGGTATTATCCATTTACACCAGTCTACCATTCCTGTAAGTTTAATTCATATAATATATCGTTGAAGGGATGAAAATAGATGAAGCGAACACTCGTTATAAGCGATATCCACGGCGAATTAGAACTATTTGAACAGCTCTTATCCAACGTACAGTACAATCCACGTCATGATCAGCTGATTTTGTTAGGCGATTATGTAGACCGAGGGCCTGATTCAAGAAAAGTACTCGATAAGATCATCGAACTAAAAGCGCAAGGAGCATTTATTCTAAGAGGCAATCATGAAGACATGATGATCAAAGCACTGACGACGAACGATGAACGTTCTTGGAAGCATTGGGCTCATCGCAATGGAGGTAGCAACACTTTACAAAGCTATGGTTTCAGTGAAAGTGAATTTATAATCCCTGAAAACAAGGACTTCGTCAAGCCGGTACTACATTCTGAAAAACTAGCTGGACATCTTGCATTCATCCAAAGCTTAGACCCTATTGTCGAGCATAATGACTATATTTTTGTCCATGCAGGTGTCCATCCGACTATACCAATTGCTGAAACAGATCCCTATGTCCTGATGTGGATTCGTGAGGAGTTCTACAATAACTATAGGGGAGACAAGCCTGTCATTTTTGGGCATACGCCAACAACTATCTTACATAATGATAAAAACAACCATTCGATTTACTTTGGAGAAAATCGTATTATCGGCATTGACGGTGCAGCTGTTTATGGTGGACAATTAAACTGCCTAGAGCTGCCTGCTAAAGTCATGCACTATGTAAAGTAATGATATACTACCTATGAGGTGATGAGCTATGACAAACAAAAACTATGAAGAACTAGTTCCCAATCGTATTTTCATTGGCGGGATAGATGCGATTGACAATCTTCTTACCAATGAAAAAATTGATGTCATCTACGACCTACGTGCAGAAGTAAAAGGTCCACTGTCAAGTGAAATCAGCATCCATCAGCCCATCGTTGACGATGCCGAACACCAAGATCAATCGATACAAGCAGCGGTTTCAGAAATCGTCAACGCCTATAAAGCCGGTAAAAATGTCTACTTCCACTGTAATACCGGACGTGGACGAGCTGGAACTATCGCAACAGCTGCATTGTTAGAACTCGGATTGGCAAATTCTGTAGAAGAAGCGGAACAACAAGCTACAGCAATTCGACCGTCCATCAATGTAAAACCACAATTCAAAGAAGCGCTAAAACGACTATACGACAACTAAAAAATGCCGGCCTCCGAACGATAACGGAGACTGGCATTTTTTCAGCTATTGAGGATCGCTTCCTTCCCCTTTTGCTTCCACTTGATGAACAAATAACCAAGGAAAACGAGGAAGACAAGTGCTGCCGATGTCAAATAGACATTCTGATAGCCATAGTGAATGGCAACTAGTCCAAGCACATATGAGCCAATTGCCAGTCCTGTATCAAATAATGTGAAAAATGTAGCCGTTGCATAGCCACTTCTTTCATGTTTTGTCGACTGCACAGCAAGCGTCTGTAAACTCGGAACAAGCGCACCGTACCCTAATCCAATAAAGGCAGCAGCGACTAAAAATAGCACAGCTGAATCCATAAATGCCAAAAGAATAAGCCCAACAATGAACAATAGCATTCCCGGTATTAAAATAAACTGCGGTCCTTTTTCATCAAAAACTTTGCCTGTAAACGGACGCGTCAGAAGCATAACCGCAGCGAATACGAAAAAGAATGTACTGGCAAAAGCTAATAGATTTTTTTCTTGTGCGAAAATCGATAAGTAAGACAAAACACTAGCGTAAGAAAAAGCAATTAAACTTCCGAGGAACGCAACTGGCATAGCACTTTTTTCAAATAAATCACCTAATGCCAACTTCGTCTTTCTGTCGTTCTTAACTGAAATTTCCCCAGCTGGAATGGATAACGAGGTTAACGCACCAATGACCATCAATACACTCATCACAATAAAAAGCATATCAAATGAATAGGTTTGCATGATGAACAGTGCGATAAATGGTCCAAGAACAACTGCTAAATTCGTCGACATCGTATAATAGCCAAGCCCCGCTCCACGACGTTTAACCGGAACATTATCTGCCGCAAGTGACCCGCTGGCAGTTGTCGCAATACTAAACCAAATCCCCTGTACGAAACGTAACACCAAAAGCCCCGTAAATGGTTGAATAAAATTGTAAAGAATTGTACATATTAAATAGAATAATAAGCTAATCCACAACATTTTCCGTTTACCGACTATATCTAAAATCTTTCCCGTAAATGGCCTTACAATAATGGCTGAAAGCAAAAATATCGTCATTAACAAACCGGCTTCTTCATCTGTCCGACTCAATACATCTTTCGCATATAAGGGCAGAGTAGAAACCAATCCGTAAAATACGACGAAAACGGAAAAGTTCGTGCTAAACAAGCTAATAAATGATTTTGTCCAAATAGGTTCTTTTTTCACCGAACTACATCTCACTTTCTTTGCTCATCTTCCTCAACAATTCCCTCAGCAATGCCTGTTCATCATTCGATAACCCTTGTAAAAATTCATTTTCAAACTGGATAATCGAAGCTTTAATTTCTGGAAATTTGACGATTGCCTCTTCGGATAAACGAACAATTTTTTCTCTGCGATCTTGTCCTTCTTGCGTCGTCAGCCACCCGAGTGTCTCCAAACGATTGACCGTACGTGTTACTGTCGGCGCTTCCACATTCAAATACTTGCATATATCTGTTAACGTCATATCATCCTGCAGATGCACGCAATATAAAACAGTCCATTGAGCTGCGAATAAATCATACTTTTTCAACACCAAATTTAATTCCTTACTCAACAAGCGTGTTTTTTGAAAAATATCATGAAATAACGGGTTCACTCTTCCAACTCCTTTTATTTACCTAGGTAACTATTTAATTATACTTCGGTAACCGAAGCTTGTAAAGGGATTGGATTCAAAAAATAGGCCACCCGATGAAACCAGATGACCCACTTCCTTATAGATGCCCACCAAAATATCGCATAAATTGTTCTTCCCATTCATCAAATAACATACGATTGTTATCTCCATCAACCGAGGATTCATTGTCCCATAAGTATTTACAAGACTCTACAAATTGAATCGTTTCCTCACACCATTTTATATAGTCTATTTCCTGTTCAATCCCTCTTTTTAACACGACTGCACTCATTACGATTCTAGACGACATGACATTTCGCTCTTTAATCCCTTGCCATGTTTCGGCAATCGTTCTTTGCATTTTTTCTAATCGTTGCTGACGCTCTTTTTGATAAAACTTCAATTGAAAAATCACTTCATCTGCGGGAATGTTATCCATAAAGAACGCTTGCATGAGAAACGCATCTTTAATCTTCGGTGTTTCAGGCTGACTGTGTAACCAGTGCGCCAACTCATCTGCACCCTTTTCAGTGATTGAAAACACCTTCTTATCAGGCTTCCCATCTTGCGGTACCAGTTTACTGTCAACAAGTTGGTCTTTTTCCAACTTACTTAACTCCGGGTAAATCTGTGAAAGATGCGAATGCCAGAAAATACTCATAAAATCATCGAACTCTTTTTTTATATCATAACCACTCGCATCCCACTTACTCAGTAAACCTAATATTCCATATCGAAGAGACATGATACTCCCCATCCTTTCATTCTCACGCATGCCCTTTCCCTAAACGTGGGATATAAAAACAACCAACTACACCAAGTAGCAACAGCATACCTGCCATAACACCTATCGTATGTATAGTCCCAATCGCTGTCAATAAAAAACCGATGGCTAGTATACCTGGTAAAGCCATTGAGATAGCTATCATATTATATATACTGAAGGTCCTTGTATAATTTTCACTCTGCACCTCGTCCTGCAAATACGTCACAAACGTTACATTAAACCCACCTAATGCGATTCCTTGAACAAAGAAAAATGGTAATATCCACAGCCAATTCTCGATAATCAGCAACGCACCGATACTAACATTCAACGCAAATAGTGGAGGGACAATCAGCCACTTTCTATCCACACGTTTATACAATTTAGGTAGTAATGAAGCACCCATAATAATTCCCAACAACGATGCTGTCCCTATAAAACTTAGATTCTCGACCCCAACAAATAATACCGTTGTTAAGTAAGATAATAGCACCAAATCGACAGAAGTAACAATCAACATCGCAATCGCTAAAAACATAAACAAAGGCTTTAACTTTGGATGATTCCAAACATACAAAACTCCTTCTTTCATCATCTCCAGTTGACTTTGCTTACTAGTCGCTTCTTTTTTTATTAGTGGTGTGACCTTTCGAATAAATAACAATGATAGAAACAGCAATCCCGCGGATAGTACAAGTAGTAAGGGAATTGGAATCATTAATTTGATTAGAAAAGCAGTAGAGATTTGACCAACAATCTTGACAGCCGTAAAACCTAACTGAAATAGACTATTCGCCTTTGCACGATCTTCAGTACCAATAATATACGGTAAAAGGGCTTGATTGGCAGGCGTAAAAAATAATCCTAAAACACTCACTACAATTAATAACAAATACATCCACTGGTAGGCAATCATATACATGACTATTGAAAACGACAGTAAGACGATGACTCGAAGCCCATCAGACCACAACATGATTTTTTGTAGTGTTCTATTTTCTATCCAGGTCCCCACTGGTATAGCTAGAAAAGTAATCGGTAAATAATAAGCAACATAAAACCAGGTAAATGAACTAGGATTGTTCGATTGAATCTCTATCCACTTTAATAATGAAAAAAACATGATTGATTCCGCAAGCACACTACATATTCTTCCTAAAAACAAACTACGAAACGAACTGTTTTTAAAAATAACCATAGTGAATTCCCCCTTTTATCGAATGTGATAATAAGAGTGTATATCAATTCCGTTAACAAATAAATGTTTATATACAAACATTTATATAACGGATATAAAAAAACAGACCGACTTGGTCTGTTTTTTGCTTCACTATTTAGTTAACACCTTCCCCGGCCCTTTCCATTTCATCGACACAAACATCGTTATGACAAGTACAACCAGACCAAGAATAAATGGATACAATATATGAACGTCAAATAGTAATCCTGCAAGGAGCGGCCCAAGTACATTCCCAATACTCATATAAGCATTGTTCATCCCCATTGCAAATCCTTGTTCATTGCCCGCCAATTTGGAAATAAGCGTCGTCAAAACTGGTCTTAAAATAGAAGTTGCTAGGAAAATAATCATCGTTACACCGAAAAACATAATATAGCTTGGCGCAAGTATGGAAAGTAAAAAGCCAACTGCGGCAACACCAAGGAAAATACTAAGTACTGCCGCTTCACCAAATCGACGAACAACCTTGTCGACCGCAAACAACTGAATAATCACGCTAATAATACCTGTCGACGTGACCATAATTGCAATATCCTTTGGAGTCGCCCCGAATTCATTATCCACAAAAAGTCCAAGCACTGATTCATACGCCATTAACCCGAAACTCATCACAAGCGTAATTACCAATGGAATAAAGTACGGTTTGCTAAATGACTGTGCAATTTCCTTCACCATCGGTTTAGACTTTGTATCCTGAACTTCAACAGCTGTATCCTTACTTTCTTTCAACATCACTGCGGAAAAGATAACCGCCCCTACTCCGACAATCGCTGAAATAAGCAATGGCATTTTCAAACCGAAATCGGCTAAAAACCCACCAATCCCCGGTCCAATTACAATCCCGAGGGACATGGATGCAGAAATATAACTATTCCCTTTTGCACGCTGATCCATCGTTGTAATGTCGGCAACATAAGCAAAAATCGCTGGGACTAATAACGCTGCCCCAACGCCACCAATAACACGTGACAGATAAAGAATCCAAATTGAGTCAGAAAAATAAAAGACAAACATTGACAAAGCTAATCCACTCAGCCCTGAAATAATCATAACTCTCCGTCCGTACTTATCCGCCCACTTTCCTGCTATAGGCGACATGATAAGCTGTGCACCGGCAAATATGGCAATCATTAAGCCCGCTGCTGTTCCAGCTTGGCCAATCGATAATAGATATGCGGGTAAAATCGGAATAATAATACCGAAACTTCCTATTGCAATAAACATATTAATCATTAATATGAGCATTTTCTTTTTTTGATCTTGTGTCAAATTGTTTACCCTTCTTTCTAATCAGCCTATTTGCACCGACTCCCCATTATAATGAGATTCGAAAGAATTAGCCACATATTTATTTCACAAAAGCTATCTTTTTTATGCTCAATTAGCTAGTAGCCGTAATTTTCCCATCACGTGGCAACGCTAGCCCTACAAGTCCCATAATCGGCAGGAATGATACAATAATCATCGTCGTATAAATGCCGAGATGGTCCATCAATATACCGATAACGACTGCACCAATGGCACCCATACCGAATGCCAGTCCAACTGTCAGACCTGCCATTGTACCAATTTTACTTGGCACAAGCTCCTGTGCATACACGACCGTTACTGAAAAACTTAGCATAATGAAAAAACCGATAACCATAAGCAATGCAATAACCGCCCACAATGGAGCATAGGGTAGCAGAATACAAAGCGGGATTGGTACAGCTAGTGACAAGATAATGACATTCTTCCGGCCAATTTTATCCGCCATCGGTCCACCGAAAAATGTCCCGACTGCCCCAAGTGCTAAGAAGAGAAAGATATATAATAGACCTTCCCCACTTTGCAAACTATATTTCTCCATCAAATGAAAGATGAAAAAACTTGTAATACTTGTGACATAAAATGAGCGAGCAAAAATAATAACCAGAAGCAATGATAGCGCAATCCCTACTTGCTTTTTCGTTAAATCGCCAATAGATGATAACAGTACTTTTTTACGCTTATTCAATTTCTCCTGTTCCAACTGATTTTTATACCAAGCTGAAATTTTCATTAATATAAAAATACCAAGTGCTGCAACCATCATGAATATGGCCGCACTTTTTTGACCATAAGGAACCAATATGTATGCCCCTATTAATGGAGCAAGTGCCTGTCCTGAATTCCCACCTACTTGGTAGATAGATTGAGATAATCCTCGCTTTGAACCCGCCGCCATAAACGACACGCGCGACCCCTCCGGATGAAATATAGCAGAACCAAATCCAAGTAACATTACCGAAACAACGATCATCCAATAATCGGGTGCAAAAGCAAGCCCTCCGATTCCAACAAGCGAAAATAACATGCCGGCGGGTAGCGCATAAGGCATCGGCTTTTTATCACTAATATAGCCGACGACAGGTTGTAAAACAGAAGCTACCATGTTTAGTGCAAAGGCTATAAAACCAAGTTGAGTGAAAGTTAGCCCCTTCTCCTCTGAAAGCACTGGAAAAATAGCCGGAATCACTGCCTGTAGCGTGTCATTCAGCAAATGACAACCCGCAATGGCAAACATAACTGGATAGACAGGATTACCAAGTGTATTTGATTCTTTTATCGTCGTCATCGAATCTTCCTTTCTTTCGTCAAGTACTAGAATAGTATAGCCCAATCTTCACAAAGTTGAAAATAATGATTTTCTTATTATTCCTGCTATACTAACAAAGAGAATCATTATCATTGATAGAAAGAGGGATTGAATTTGAATATACACGAAGCCATTCAAACACGCAGAAGTATTGCATTAGTTGACGAACAAGCAGTTCCTAAAGAGCTGATTGAACAAATCATTGAGGCAGGTACATATGCGCCAAGTCATCATAGATCAGAGCCGTGGCGCTTTTTCGTCCTACGTGGCGAAGGTAGAAAGAAATTAGGAAAAGTGTTTAAAGAAATTACGACAGCGCAACAAGAGGATCCCCAGTCAGAAGAAAGCCAAGCGAAAATCGCACGAAGCGAAAGCAACCCCCTTCGCGCACCCGTCATCATTGCGGTCGGTGTTGAACCAAGTGACAAGGACAATATCATTTTGAAAGAGGAATTTGCCGCTGTCAGCAGTGCTGTTCAAAATATGTTGTTAACTGCACACGGTCTAGGTCTTGGTGCAGTTTGGCGAACAGGTGCGATTTGCTACCACCCAGACGTACGCGACTTCTTCGGTCTATCTGAACAAGGTGAGATTTCTGCATTTATTTACCTCGGCTATTCAGATTTCGAGCCAAAACCTTTTACGAGAACTCATTTCAAAGAATTAACGGCGTGGATTGATTGAGTATTCTTATTAATCCAACTCATTAAAGCACCTAGTATTTGATTAAGTTATTTTTGGGTTAATCAACAGGCGTGGGAAAAATAACTAAACAAAAAACAAGACCGAATCAATCGACATCCGGTCTTGTTTTTTGTTATTTGTCGCCACTTACCGCTCCTTGAATCCTTAGAAAGCCCGATTCAATCGTTTCCACTGGCAATGGTTCACTGAAATAGAATCCCTGCACTTCATCACAGCCATGGTCATGCAAAAACTGAAGTTGCTTTTCATTCTCGACTCCCTCAGCAATAACTTTTAGTCCAAGGTTATGAGCCATTCGTATTATCGTAATGACAATATTCGAGTCACTTACATTTTTCTCTATATTCCAAATAAAGGATCGGTCAATTTTTAACCGGTCAATTGGAAACTTCGTTAAATAGTTCATGGAGCTATAGCCGGTACCAAAATCATCAATACTAATTTTAACACCGAGCTCATTCAATTTCTTCAATGTCGGAATGGCATGTTCAACATCCATCGTCATCGTTTCAGTAATTTCAAGTTCTATGTATTCAGGCTTTAATCCAGTATCGCATAAAACTGTTTGAACTAAGTCGGGTAGCTTGTCACTCGCAAATTGATTGGAGGATAAATTAATCGCTACACTAAAGGGTGGTATTCCCATGTCTTGCCATTTCTTATTTTGTTTACAAGCGGTTCGTAGCACCCACGCATCCATTTGCGTAATGAGGCCCGTTTCTTCGGCAAGTGGGACAAACTCACTTGGTGGTAGCATCCCGAGCGTCGGGTGCCGCCATCTAACCAATGCCTCTACACCAATCATTTCCTTTGTTTGGATGTTAATTTTCGGCTGATAATAAAGGACAAGCTCATCCGAATCAATCGCTTTTCGCAAAGATGCTTCCAATAAAATCTTATCATGTGATTTGGGATCCAATTCATCTGAATAGAGAACATATTGATTTTTCCCTTGCTTTTTCGCTTGGAACATCGCTGTATCCGCATTAACTAGTAGTTCTTCCGTTGTTCGACCGTTGTTCGGAAATAAGGCAATCCCTATACTTGCTGTGATATGAAAATCATAGCCTTTCATAACAAATGGCTCTTTAAATATCTGGAGTAATCGTTTGCCAATTTGTTGGATATCCTCTTGCTCATTCATAGGAACAAGTAAGATAAAATCATCTCCACCAACCCTTGCTATAAAATCATTTTCTCCAAAATGACTAGCTAACCGATTGGCGATTCTTTTTAAAACAAAATCTCCATCCTTTTGCCCTAACGTGTCATTAACAATCTTGAAACGGTCCAAATCTAAGTGAATAACAGCAAGTGGATGATTCGTCTTATTATTATTCATTTCTTCAATCATCTTTGTTAAATTAGTCGTTAAAAATCTTCGATTTGGTAATCCAGTCTGCTCATCATGATTGGCTAAAAAATTGAAGCGCTGCTGTACATTGTACACTTCTGTAATATCACGTAGCTGTGCAAACGCACCAATCGTTTGATAACTATCATCATAAATGGGGAATGCATCAAATAAACAAAATCGTTGGGAGTCCTCTCCCTCTTGTCCAATCGTAATATACACGTCATCATATCGTGTTTTTTCATTGAGTACAGCTTGTATGTACTTACCTATATCCCGCAAATTTCGTACATGATTACCAATCATGTCACGAGCTTTTTGTTCTAAAAGAATTTCGGCCCGAATATTGAATTCTAAAACAACGCCATCCAAATCTGTTGTGATGACCCCATATTGACTATTATCCATCATGACTTGGTGCAACATATTCAACTGTCTATTTTGTTTTCGCAAAACTAATTCTCTTTCAATCGAGTCCACAATTGTAGCGAGCAACATCGTAATCATCGGATTTTGATGCTTTATATCTGTCATCACGACAAATGAGCCGAGCACTTCACCCGTAGTTGTATTTTTAAAGGCTACACCATAACAAGCCGTTGACTGCAAATAGTGATGATAATGAGATTCTCCTATGATTTCGACAGGCCCCCAGTGATGATCCAGTGATAGGTTCACAACATTCGTCCCCATCGTACTAGCTGTAAACTGAATACCACATTTTATCCCAAGATTGTTCACCTGTTTTTTGATTGTTTCGTCCCCGACCATGTCTAGAATAACGCCATTTTGGTCTGAAACTGCAATCAGCAATGGAATGTCCTTCAACAATTCAATCATCTTACCGCTAAAAAAGCGCGTGACCGAAATAATCTCTTCATCTCCACTCGACTTTACTGAATAATCCGTATCAGCAGAATTGATTGTTGTAGGAGATAGTTCTGCTGGTTCCATTCCTGTCTGTCGACAATATTCGTTTGCTTCAGCAATGAATTCAGCAATTGTTTTCAATTACACTCCCCCTTCCCTGTCTCCTTAAAAGTTTCCATGAATTTCATTTAATATTACCATCTATTTCATTTAATCATACCATGGAAGAATTTAAAACGCAGTACACTGTTCGACATTATTCGTACATTTAATTTTATAGTCCCTTTCTGCTAGTTAAACTTGAGAAGGTTGTCTCTTCGCTACTTTACCCGTAGTCGCTACAAGTAAACTCGTCGTCATTCCAACACAACAAACCGTGACTAATGACATACTTAGTTGAACAGTTTGAATAACTAAGCTACCAACAGTAATAATTAGAAGGTCGATGCAGAAAATCATCACACCAGGATTGATGGCCAACTTCCTTGCAATCATTTGCGCAAGCAAGTCCGTTCCACCAATACTAATATCCAAACGCAGCATGATGCCAACCCCCAGTCCAATCATAATGCCACCACAAACAGCACCGCCTAAAGGTGTTATACTAAGTAGCTTACCTATATTGTCCATTGGAGATAATACATCAATGATAAGGGATGACAGCAGCATGCCATGAATTCCGTTAAAAAAGAAAGGCCGATAAAAAATCCAAGCTACTATAAAAACCGGAATGCTCACTAGTAAAAATGTGAACCCCACTTTAATGCCTACTAAATAATGAAATATCAAGCTAATCCCTAACGCACCGCCTTCTAACAGACCAAAAGGTATAAGAAACCCATTTAAACCAATTGCAATAAACACACTTCCAATCACTATTGCCAATGCTCTTTTAAAAAAGTACACAGAACCCCACCTATCTCAACTACTTTGTAAAACTATATGTTTGTTATGAACAATTCATTTCAATTAAAAAAATGGCAAAAGGAATTAATCCTATTGAAATAGTACAGAGTAAGCATGAACTGAACACCATTTCAAAGGAGGTTATCATCACATGAATGAACCATCATCTACATCCAATGAAGAACAGCAAGACACACTAACCAATCGGCAGGGGCACCCTGTTACTAACAATCAAAATTTACGAACGGTCGGCAATCGAGGTCCTGCTGTGCTCGAAAATTATGATTTCCTTGAAAAAATTAGCCATTTTGACAGAGAACGTGTTCCAGAGCGCGTTGTCCATGCACGCGGGGCTGGGGCACATGGTTATTTTGAAACCTATGGAACAGCAGGTAATGATCCGGTTTCCAAGTATACGCGCGCTAAGCTCTTTCAAGAGAAAGGTAAACAAACGCCAGTCTTTGTGCGCTTTTCGTCGGTCATCCACGGTGGTCACTCCCCGGAAACGTTGCGTGATCCCCGCGGCTTTGCGGTCAAATTTTATACAGAAGACGGTAACTGGGATCTCGTCGGCAACAATTTAAAAATATTCTTTATCCGCGATGCCATTAAGTTCCCTGATATGATTCATGCTTTTAAACCCGATCCCATTACGAATATTCAAGATAGCGAGCGTTTTTTCGATTTTTGTGCTAGCTCTCCGGAATCATTTCATATGGTAACTTTTGTATATTCGCCTTGGGGAATTCCCGCCAACTACCGTATGATGCAAGGCTCCGGCGTCAATACCTACAAATGGATCAATGAAGAAGGTGTTGCAGTACTTGTGAAATACCATTGGGAACCAAAACAAGGCATTAAAAACTTAACCCAGCAGGAAGCAAGTGACATCCAAGGGACAAGTTTCAATCATGCGACCCAAGATTTGTATGACGCCATCGAGGACGGTGATTATCCTGAATGGGAGCTACTCGTCCAAGTGATGAGTGACGATGACCATCCCGAACTCGATTTCGACCCACTCGATGATACAAAATTATGGCCAGAAGATCAGTTCCCATGGCTGCCTGTTGGCAAAATGGTGTTAAACAAAAATCCTGAAGATTATTTTACAGAAGTAGAGCAAGTGGCATTTGGGACGGGAGTTCTTGTCGATGGACTCGATTTTTCTGATGATAAAATGCTGCAAGGTCGGACCTTCTCGTATTCTGATACGCAACGTCATCGAGTTGGTGCAAATTATTTACAGCTACCCATCAACTCTCCGAAAAAGCGTGTGGCAACGAATCAAAGTGGTGGACAGATGCAATACAAACTCGACCGTGCTCCCGACCAGAACCCTCATATTAACTATGAGCCATCGATGTTAGGTGGTTTACAAGAGGCACAACAGGATGGAAAAGAATATACACCTTATATTGAAGGCAACCTCGTACGCGAGTCGATTGATCGTCAAAGTAATACGAAACAAGCTGGAGAAACCTACCGTATGTTTGAGGAGTGGGAGCGTGAGGATTTAATTTCAAACTTAGTGGCCGACCTTTCAAATTGTGACTCCCGCATTCAAGATAAAATGATCGCTCTTGCTGATGAAGCCGATAAAGACTATGGGCGCCGCTTACGTGAGGGGTTAGCACAAGCAACTACAGGAGGATCTAGCCGGAAGCCACTCGGCAATCGAGATGGTGACAAAGCACCTGAAGATGCCGTTGATAAAGGTCATAATGCAGAACCTTATTAAAAAACCAGCTCACTCCATGGAGAAAATCCATTGGCGTGAGCTGGTTTTTTGTTGTACCTTCGAAAGAACTAAAACCTCAATAATTTTATTTTCAATTGATATGCATCAAACAATGGTGTATGATATACACTATAAAGAATGAGGTGATCCAATGAGTGACTTATTGAACTCCTTAACGACAGAATTACGAAGAGGAACGTTGACATTAGCTGTACTAAGCCAATTAAAAACACCACAATATGGCTATTCCCTCGTTCAACTGCTTGAAGAATCTGGAATCGAAATTGATCAAAGTACGTTATACCCTTTGCTACGGCGTCTTGAAAAACAAGAATTATTGTCAAGTAGCTGGGATACGACGGAAAGCAGACCTCGAAAATATTACTTGATAAGTGATTTAGGTATTGAGGTTTTTGAACAGCTACAAGCCGAGTGGGAGAAAATGACGAAGGAATTAAAGATTGTACTAAAAGGAGCTGAAACAAATGGAACTGATTGAAGTATATGTACGAGAGGTGACGCGTAGATTGCCCGAAAAAATGCGTAATGACATCGCTTTGGAATTGCGCTCGACAATTGAAGATATGCTTCCAGATGATTATACGGAGGACAATGTGAAGCAAGCACTTGAGAAGCTTGGCAATCCCATAACACTTGCCGCCCAGTATCGAGACCAGCCGATGCATCTCATTGGACCTAAGTTTTACGACACCTATATTTCAATACTAAAATTGACACTGACCATTGTATCCACCGTTGTTTTATCACTATTTATCATTGAGAAAATTGCGTCACTTTCAAACGTTGAAACATTGTCGCTCTTTTCTGTTGTTGGTTTCATCGTCGAAGCAATAGGGCTACTCCTCAGAACGGCCATCCTGGATTTCTTCTGTGTCACCATCGTTTTTATCATCTTAGATCGAACAATCTCGCCGACCATTCATGTTCCTCTAACGCTATCGGGTATACCATGGAAACCCGATGATTTAAAAAATATTCCTAACATCCCATTGAAAAAGGCCATCAAAATAGGTGAGATTGGCGCTGGCTTCATTTGGACAATTATTTGGGCTATCTTTTATTTTAAGGCTACACATCTCATTGGCGTGTATGAATCAAGAGAAGGTCAAGGCGGTCTAGAATTTGTTATGCCTGTTTTCCAGCATGATGTTCTTTTCTCCTATTGGCCACTTGTATCATTGCTCATCTTACTGGAGCTACTCTTGCTTACCTATAAAGCCAAGATACGTCAGTGGACATTCAAACTCGCGATAAGTAATACAATCGTCCAATTAATCGGCGTCATTGGCTTCATCATCATCGTCAGCAATTCCAATTTAGTGAATCCTGAATTCGTCACTTACTTCTCACAGCTACTAGACAACTCGCAAGATAATTTGTCTTCAGCGCTTAGCTGGGTCTATGGAATCATTATCGCGTCTGTCATTGTGACCAGTTTAATAGACTGCTATAGCGGTTTTCGTAAAGCAAAAATAAAATAAATAGGATGAAATAGCATAGAGGTGGAATCGGCTTTAGAAAAAGACTGGGATGTCTACATGCTCATTATTCAAATATTAACTATATTGAACAGGCACTTGCTTCATTTGATATTGAATGCATACACTTTGCTGACCCGGCACTTATGCATCGAGTCACTTCCGATCCAAATTTCAAGGAATTCGATGCTCAACATAAAGTCAAGAACAGCTTGAATGGATTGCCCAATCTAATGTAGATGCTATCCTGATTACGTGCACAAACTACATTGCCCTTTTACGGGAAGACTACCCATCAATAGCAGTGCGATTATAAAAATTGACGAGCCTTACTTTGATGCTATCCGTCATATACAGCAACCCCAGAAAATCCTTTTTACAAATCCCACCACTGTAGAAGGCACAATGGAACGGCTTCACCGTCATGCACATCACCTCCAAAAATCTTTAGATGTAGAGGTTGTTGTGATTAGCGATACATTTGACTTGATCATGCAGGGGCTAAAAGAGAAATATACGACCATATTCGAAAGTTTAACTACATAAAAACGAGATTCCGCTGTCATGGAATCTCGTTTTTATATATCCGAAAAAGATTTGGGATGCATCACTCATTAATATCACTCCACATCCTCACTAAACTGCGACACCCGATTGAAACTCGACTTACCAATTTCGCGAACTCAGACACCCCGGCGAGAAACTGTGTCACATACTCACTAAAAGATGAAGCCTCTTCGTAAAAATAGACGCCGTTCCAAGTTAACGTGTGAACTTTTTGAATACAAGTACCGCATTATGGCCACCGAAACCAAAGCCGTTTGAAATCGCATAGTTTATCTCCATGTGAATGGCTTTATTTGGAACGTAATTCAAGTCACATTCTTCATCAGGATTTTGATAATTAATCGTAGCAGGCACAATACCTTCCCCTACACTTTTCAGCGTAATTATCGCCTCAATTCCACCTGCGGCTCCGAATAAATGGCCAGTCATTGATTTAGTAGAGCTGACCTTTAATTGATAAGCATGGGCACCAAATATAGCTTTAATGGCTTTCGTTTCTGATTTATCGCCTTCAGGTGTGCTCGTTCCATGCGCATTAATATAATCAATATTAGTAGGGTCAATTTGTGCCATTTCTAAGGCCAACTTCATGGCTCGTGCCGCCCCGTCAAAATCAGGAGACGTAATATGAAAGGCATCCGTTGTTGAGCCATAGCCTACGATTTCGCCTAGGATGGTTGCACCTCGTTTTTTAGCATGTTCATATTCCTCAAGTACTAAAATACCTGCCCCCTCTGACATGACGAAGCCATCGCGCCCACCATCAAAAGGACGACTCGCCTTTTCGGGTGTATCATTTAACGTAGACATGGCTCTCATTCTTGAGAATCCGGCAAAGGATAACGGATTGACCGAAGCTTCCGCGCCTCCTGCTACAATGGCATCAGAATAGCCGTGCAAAATATTTAAGTAAGCCTCACCGATTGCGTGGTTCCCCGTTGCACAAGCAGAAACTGGCGAAAAGCTCGGACCTTTAAAACCATTTTTAATCGCGATAATACCCGCCGCCATATTACTGATCATCATGGGTGCCATAAATGGAGAAACTCTCCTTACACCTTTTTCTAATAAAAGTTTATGGTTGTCCATTACAGTATCGATTCCACCGATACCTGATCCGACATAAACCCCGATGCGCTCCCTATTCACAGTATCAAGGTCAATTCCAGATTGATCGATCGCTTGTTTTGCTGCTGCATAGGCATACTGCGCAAACAAATCATATTTCCCTAATTCTTTTTTATCAAAGTAGCTTTCTGCATCAAAATCATTTACAATCCCAGCAATTCGCGTGTTAATTTCTGCGAATTCATCGGACTCAATTTTCTTAATGCCAGATTTACCTTCTTTAATATGATTCCAAAGCGTATCAACATCATTTCCTAATGGCGATACGACTCCATACCCCGTTACAACCACTCGACGTTTCATATAATACCTCCAATAAATTCGTCATGACTTACTATTTCCATAGACTAGCTGTTTTAATTGATCAAATACCGTAGAAACTAAATCTTCTCCCACTACACGTCTATATTGCAGCGCACCTTTTACACTAGATATAAGAAGCGTAGCTAATGCTGCTGTATCAATTGTCGGTTGAAGTTTCCCCTCTTTTTTAATGTCTTCAAGAAGTTTTTTGAGATAATCTATTTCCATCTGACTTATTTGTTGTATGCTCTCTTGCATAGTAACTGGCAAAAAATTAAAATCTGCCTGTAAAGACGATAAAGGACATACCTCATTGTTTCCTATTTGTTTAGCCCTACTCGCCATAAACTCCCATGGTTTATCTTCAAAATTGATTTGAGCTTGATCAATGTCTACATAAGATTTTTCTAGTCCTTTTTTTATTTTTGTACACACGGCAAAACCTAAATCCTCTTTCTTAATGAAATGATAATGAATGCTTGCTTTCGTTACACCAAGTTCTTTCGCTAAATCATCATAACTAAAAGATAAATAACCCTTTTCTCGAATATTTCTGAGTGCTAGCTCAACAATTTGTGATTTTCTATTTTCCATAACTAAATACTAACTTACTAATAGGTAAGTGTCAATTATTTCAAATCGTTAGCAGTAAATATTTCTGTAAAATGTAAAATCCCTATCAAAATTGATAGGGATTTTGTTTGTTTTAAAAATCAAAGTTATCCGGATCTGGACCCACACGCTGATTCTGATTCAAGCTATCAATCTGCTTCATATCTTCTACTGTTAATTCAAAATCAAACACAGTTGCGTTTTCGGCAATACGATGGGCTTTCGTTGATTTCGGAATTGTCACGACGCCATTTTGTAAATCCCAACGTAAAATAATTTGGGCAACAGACTTTCCGTGTTTATCGGCAATCTTCTGAAGTTCCGGATTATCAAGCAGCTGACCTTGCATCAGCGGAGACCATGCGCCCAACTGAATGCCGTGTTGCTGACAAAATGCTTGTAGTTCTTTTTGCGTCAAACGTGGATGGAGCTCCACTTGGTTAACCATTGGCTTAATTTCCGCATCTTTCATCAACTCTTCAAGATGGGGAATTTGGAAGTTACTAACCCCGATTGCTTTGACCCGTCCCTCTTTATAAAGTGTTTCCAATGCAAGCCAAGTCTCTTTATACTTACCGGCTACTGGCCAATGAATGAGATAGAGGTCCAAATAATCCAATCCTAGCTTCGTTAAGCTTTCTTCATATGCCGCAAGTGTTGCCTCGTACCCTTGTTCTGAATTCCAAACCTTCGACGTGATAAATAGATCTTCCCTCGCAACATTTGCTGCACGTGTCCCTTGCCCGACTCCTGCTTCATTGCCATAAATAGCTGCCGTATCAATACTACGATAGCCATATTCAATCGCAGTTTTTACTGCATTCACGAGCTCCTGCCCTTCTTCCACTTTAAAGACGCCCAGACCAAACCAAGGCATTTCCACACCGTTATGCAATGTTGTTGTAGATTGTAAGTTTTTCATGATTGAATGACCTCCATTTTTAATTTGAATCAGCAGAAGCCCCCCGCTTCTATGAATTGTAGGGTAAACGCAGAAAGGCATACGAATCAGCAAAATTTCATTTCCCTGCTGATTCAAATTAAGCCTCCGGCGGATGTCACAAATTTTGAGGGGAGTTAATTGCGCAAGCGCAATTCAAAATTCGGACGCAATTACGCCAAGGCGTAATTGATTTTAAGACAGTTTCAATCGCTGTTGATCTTTTCTTTCTAGCATTCGACTAACCCCTGTTAATAGCGCCGCAACCATAACCATTATCGCGCCAATCCAAGCAGTATGAATGAGTCCTATCGAATCCGTTACCACTCCGCCCACATACGCACCGATGGCAATCCCTGCATTAAATGCAGCAATGTTCATAGCTGAAGCAACATCTACTGCGCTTGGGACAAAGCGTTCCGCTAACATCACGACGTACACTTGCAGTCCAGGCACGTTCATGAATGCAAACAAGCCCATGAAGAGTACCGTGACTAAACCAACGACTTTGAATGGTGCTGTAAATGTTAAAATGAGTAGTACAATTGCTTGTGCTATAAACATATAAAACAACGCATGAATCGGATTTTTGTTTGATAGCTTACCGCCAATCATATTACCAATCGCAATGGCGACCCCATAAGCTAATAAGATTATCACAATTGTACCTTGCCCAAATCCGGTTATTGTCTGAAGTAATGGGGATAAGTAGGTGAATACGACAAACGTTCCCCCATACCCTAGCGCTGTAATACTCAAGACCAGCAATATCCGACCATTCGTGACAAGCTTCATTTGGTCCCGTATGCTTGTCGGAGCACTTTGTCGTAAATCTGATGGAACAAGAACACTATTCGCGATAAACCCGACAATTCCTATGACAACAATTGCCACAAAGGCAAAGCGCCAACCAAACTGCTGACCAATGAACGTACCAAACGGAACGCCTGTAATCGTCGCTACAGTGAGTCCTGTAAACATGATTGAAATCGCGCTTGCTCTACGATTTTCGGGCACTAAATCAGCTGCAATTGTCGAGCCAATCGACATAAATACACCATGGGCAAAGGCTGCAATGACACGAGCGACCAATAAAATGGTAACACTTGTTGCACTCGCCGCAATGCCATTCCCAACTATAAAGATTATCATAATCCACAACAACAATGATTTCCGTGGCATTCTTGAAGTGAGCGATGTTAAAATCGGTGCACCTACCATTACGCCTACCGCATACAGTGAAACAGTCAATCCCGCTGTTGTCACCGATATATCTAAGTCGTGCGCTATCAACGGCAACAGCCCTACACTCACAAACTCAGTTGTTCCAATTGCAAATGCACTGACCGCTAACGCAAGCAGCGCAAACATACTTCTCTTTTTATCTACAGTCATTTTTTCTTCTCCTACTCCTTAGACATTTTATTTTGCAAAAATAAAAAATAGTAATCGTGTTATACACCGGCAAATGTTAGTATGAGTCATAGGGTTCCAAAAGAAAAGTACGCACTTTAAAGTACGATAGGCACCCAAAAGTTATATAGGTACCCTCAGGTTCCTATAGTCGAGGAGGATAATAAATGATAAAAAAGAAGTACAATATATCTGTAGAAGCAACATTAGAAGTCATCGGGGGTAAGTGGAAATGTGTCATTCTATGCCATTTAACACATGGTAAAAAACGAACAAACGAATTGAAGCGCCTCATGCCTGATATCACGCAAAAAATGCTTACGCAGCAACTACGTGAGTTAGAAGCAGATGGCGTCATTAACCGGATCGCTTACAACCAAGTGCCGCCAAAAGTAGAATATGAACTGAGCGAATACGGTTTAAGTTTGGAAAATATATTAGATGCACTATGTGCGTGGGGGGCTGTACATATCACGAAGGTCTATGGAGATAAATTTTCTGTCTTAGAGGACAGCATTTTAAATGATAAACTGAAATCATAATTGACATAAGTTATCCTTCAAACCCAATTTCCTATATTAAAAACGCACTCCGTATGAATCACATTACGGAGTGCGTCTCTTTATTCACTTAAAACCATCTACCAACAATCGGATAATTATACGTTTCGCCACTAAGCGTCTTGATAATCCCCATTATCGGAATAATAATCGTCATCAAACCAAATATAATAAGGAATGGAATGCCGATAAGGATGATACTCAACACAATCGAAATGGTAATCAATATCCCCATCACAACTTGAAACAAAATAGCTTGAACCGCTACTCTTTTCACTGCTGCATCCGCTACAACCAAGTAAATAATAAATGGTACTAAAAAGGGCATGAAAAAAGCACTCGCATGTACCAATATTTTCAATCCTTTATTATCAAAAGAATCATACTTACTTTCCATATAAAAAACCTCCTACTCTTTCTAGTCTCTTAATTATACGGATGACACAAAAGGAAGTTTCATTTATTTCAAATGGATGATGAATTTTTGATAAAGCTCGTTCAGTTTTTCCACATCAACGGACTCCTTGACATCATCTGTCACATCATACTTCTCTTTGAGTATCAAAATCCGTTTTACACTTTCATTCAACCGCTGTTCCGTAATGTCTCCTGCCTCAAAAGCCTTCACAAATGCATTAACCGTATTGATTTGATTATCATAACCGTTCACAATGAGTAACAAATCACTTCCTGCAATGAAGGACTGAACTGCTGCTTCTGGAATGGTATAGTTATTCGCGATGGCGCCCATTGTTAAATCATCTGTGATAACGACGCCTTCAAATTGCATATCATTGCGCAATAGGTCTGTAATAATCGCTTTGGACATGGACGAAGGATAATCTGGATCAAGTGCTGGGAATAAAATATGAGCGACCATGACAGCATCAGCAGCTGCTTCAATGGCTTGTTGAAAAGGGACAAGCTCCACTTTTCGCAGCCTTTCCAACGATGTTTTCACCTTCGGCAATGCCTTATGTGAATCCACAATTGTATCCCCGTGCCCCGGAAAATGTTTAACAACTGAAATAACGCCATTATCCGTCATACCACGCATAGTCGCAATGCCTAAACTTGAAACTAGCCCGGAATCTGTCCCCAATGATCGATCCCCAATCACCGGGTTTTTCGGATTACTATTGATGTCCAACACAGGTGCAAAATTCATATTGTAGCCAAATTCCTGAAGCACTTCAGCTAGATAACTACCAGCACGATAACTTACTGTTTCATCATATTGCTGACCCATTTTTGCACTTGCCGGTAGTTTAGGAATCCCTGCCGGCAACCTTGAAACCCTACCTCCTTCTTCATCAACAGACATGAATAAAGGGATTTTGTTCGGCTCATTTGCTTTTTTTATGTCATTCATCAACTGCAGCATTTCCGGCGTTGTCGAGACATTTCTACCCATCATAATCACGCCACCGACATGATAATTTCGAATAAGATTGTCCATCTCGTCCGAAAATACCGTTCCATCTACTCCTATCATAAGAAGCTGTCCAATCTTTTCCGTCAATGTCATTTGACCAATCATCTCATCAATCGGTGAAACGACAATTTGGGGTGGCTCGATAATAACCGGCACTTTTTCGGGAAAGTCTACCATCGGAGATATTGTTTCACTTTCGTCTTTGCTACTCTCCTTTGGTGCTGATTGGAAACATCCTGATAGTAACAAGAGACAACAGATAACCCAAAAAACGACTGTACCATGACGATTCATCCTCACTCCCCCTCGATTTTATTTCCACCGATCGATTGCGGCTTGAATGGTCGCAAGTGACACAGACCCTTTCTGCATAGGAGGCGGACATGATTGATTGTATGCAAAAATATTGCTGTTTAACTTTTCTATTTGACTGTCCCAATCTGCCGCTGGGTTAGCAGCGTAACCTTCTGCAATGGCCATCACTTCATCACGAATGTCATGCTGCAGCTTCAACCATTGGGGCTTATAGCCGGCATCCTTCGCGATTCGTTGGAAATGCTGAAAGGTGTCCCCAGAAAAATAGTCTTGCGATAGCGGCTTTCCTTGCCCCTTCAAGTTGTCCATACCGCCCTCTGCCGTATGCTTTTTTAGAATATCTCCCATAAGGTCATTGTACGGTGGAATGAAATGATTGTCCTTCATCGATAGCCCCCCTTATTTTTTAAGTTCTAAAATATGCTTCTGCTCAGCTGTATAATCTAGCTTCATTCTTTCCAGTTCAAGTTTCATTTTCTCCGTCTCCACAATGAAATTCTGCTGCTTCAATTTTTCCAATTCAATTTCATCACGAATAAATTCTGCTTTCAGTTTCACAACTCTACGATTATGATCTGTAATAATTGCAGTAATCGGAATAGTCATGACGATTGCAACGATTATTATAGCACCCAGCATGGTAATCTCCCCTTATTTCTATAGTCTAGTCAATTGTACATTATTGTAATTGTCAGTCATAGGATTTTCAGCAAAAAAGCCGACTGCATTTAGCAATCGACTGCTTACACATTACTATTTAGTACTTACAAACGTTGCCGGCATCACTACGCCTACGACTTCCCCTGTCGCACAAAGCGTGTCATCTGCAAATACTTCCACCGACACTTTAAATTTTTTCGGGTGGATCTCTTCCACTTTTCCAACTGCCTTTAACAAAGCTCCATGCGGTGTTGGTTTCATATAATTGACATTCAACGAGGCCGTAACAAATCGCGGCGGCACTTCCCCACCACCCGGTTCGTACCCGTTCTTCCGATGAAGTGCCAGTGCACATGAACCCGTCCCATGACAATCAACAAGCGAAGCGATTAGCCCACCATAAACAAAGCCTGGTATCGCGATATGCTTCGATGACGGTTCATAAAACGTCACCGTCTCCTCACCTTGCCAGCCTGTCCGAAAATGGTAGCCCTCTTCATTCAATCTTCCACAGCCAAAGCACCAAGCAAAATCATCTGGATATTCGTCTTGAATCGCATGCAAAACTTCTTTTGTCATCGTCATCATCCTCCCATTCTATCGAAGTTAGTATAACATTCTTTTAATCGTTCAAAATATCTTTCAAAAACTTCTCTCGATGATCCAGAAAATATTTCGTAATCTGATAGTGCTCCGTCGATTCGTAGTTCGTTTCTTTGATTTCTCCATCATCAAAACTTAATATTGTCGCATCCGGATAACCTAAAATAATCGGGGAATGCGTCGCGATAATGAATTGGCAATCTTCCTCTCGAACAAGATCATGCATGATACGTAAAAAGGTCAATTGTCGTTGGGGTGATAGAGCGGCCTCTGGCTCATCGAGTAGGTAAATAGCTTTTCCTCGAAATCGATTTAGAAATAATGACAAAAATGATTCCCCATGTGATTGCTGATGTAGTGATTTCCCACCATAATTTTGATAAGTACGGTACGCCTCACCTGGTTGACTTGCCACCTCATCAAGATGAGAAGCATAATGATAAAATGATTCAGCCCGCAAGAAGAAGCCATTCGTTACTTTCGGCATCCATGACAATCGTAAATGTTCACTCAATACACTTTCCGATGCATCCAAATCATATGTATTATTCCTACCCCCACCTGCTGGATTAAACCCACATAAGTCTGCAATGCCCTCCAGCAATGTCGACTTGCCAGAACCATTTTCGCCAACAAAAAAGGTCACTCGCTTTGTCAAATCCAATTCGGTCAAGGATTGGATAGAAGGTATAGAAAAAGGATATTCCTCTTTCCCTGATGCTTCTTCTTGAAGAAGCGTTATTCTCCTTAGAACCAATTGTTCATCCCTCCAATCTTACACTTTTTATAGTCACAAGCACGATACTAACCACTATCGTCTGCGTATACTACAGAAACGAAATGTAGGGGGTATTGATTATGAAAATGAGAGCATTCCTACTCATTGCCATTCTCATTGGCGGTAGCTATACGATGATACAGTCGTTCAACGACTACAACGAAAAGCAGTTTACGGACCTTCTTAATACCATGAATCCATCATTCACCACAGCACTCTTCACAAAACCATCCACTTCGGGAAACACCAGTGAAACATGGCATGTCGATGAGCATTCCGAAATTGACAGTTTATTGAACTTCCTTCAAGGTTACCATGTCCGGAAATTAAAGCCCGAAGAAATAAATACGAATGACGAAACCGAGGAGTTCAGTATTCAGTTACAAGACAAAGACGGAAATACCTTAAGCATCCTTGTCAATGAAAACCTGATTATCCAAAACTCTTTGCTATACTACGAAATTGTAGATGGTCCACTTGATACGGAGTGGCTTGTTCATTTTTTTATTAGCAATCAGATTTGACCTCCTCCTGTTCAGCCAATCTATCAGCCTATCAAAAATTAAATGGCGATAGAAATCACAGCCAGAAACCCGATTCGATAGATTTCTATCGTCCATTTTCTTGCCTGCCGATTGTATCGCCATTCCATAAAATCCTTAAACAAAGACACCACTACAAAAAGTGATATGCAAAAGCGTCCGCTCTTAACGGAAATCAGCGGGATGTCGGATTATTTAATTCAATGTAGATTCATACTTCTATTATCTTCTCTAATTGCTCAACTATTCCATTAGGGTAAATCATTTGTTGCCTTGAAACAAAATCAGCTATCGGGAACCATTTAGCAATCGCTCTCTTATTCCCTTCTATCACCTCAAATATTTCTCTTTTATAATCAGCCTTATCTTTAAAACCAACTAGGTATAATTGAATAATTTCATGTCCCATATCTTCGTCAATCCAAAAAATGTTTTCCAAACAACCTATGTATTGCTGGATAATGATATCTACATTCAATTCCTCTTCGTATTCCCTTACTAAAGCATCCGCAGATTTCTCACCATATTCTATCGATCCGCCAATCGGTCGATAATAAGTACCCTCTCCCGTTGAATGTTTCCCCTGAAATTCCTCAACTAAGATTTGATTATTGTAAAGTAGAATACCTAACGTTTTTGCCCTTGGATACATAGCCCCCTGCCTCATTTATTGCAAACCTTGAAACAAATAAGGTACCGATGTAGACAGTAGGTTTTCAATGCCTTTATTATAATAGGGCATGCATTCATTCGCATAACTCATTTCTTGCCACTTAACGTCTAAAATACCATCCGTATCTTGAATTCCAAGTTCTCCACCTGTCAGTTCTGCTATGAATGTGAAAAACAGGACATGATTATTTTCTTGCTTCCTAAACGCTTCATTCACCGCAGCCAACGCTCCTATTTTAACCGTTAAGCCTGTTTCCTCTTTCACCTCTCGAATGGAAGCCTGTTCCAATGTCTCGCCTTTTTCTACTCTCCCACCTGGCAATGTCCAGTTATTGTATTTCTTATTTTTCACCATCAACACTTTTCCCTCTTGTACAAGTAACGCGTAAACAACATCAACTCTTTGCATAATTCAATTTCCCCTTTCACACTTGGCGTTTCGTATATACTTAGATTAATCGTACTTAAAAAGGAGCTCATAATAATGGATTTTAAAAATATCGAAGAACAAGTGATTCAAAAATATCAAGACGATGAACAGCTTATGATTCGTTTGTTCGTGCAATGGTGCGCTAATCATCAGTTAGATCCCCATGCGTTATATAAACGTGCTTATCCACACCAACAAGAAAATGCCGCCATGCAGAACATCATCGAACAAGCTGATACCGAAGATGATCTCAATATCGATAACGAAACAATGCTCGATGTACTCCAACTGTTCGGCAATGAAGACCTGGCTTTTATTGTAGCGGACGAAATTGAACGTCTTACTCAAAAATAAGACACCACAACGTTTATTTACTTATATACGAAATCACCTGATCTATGTAACTATTTAAAGGCCTCCCAGAATCGACTCTTAGACATTCGAGATGTGGGGGTCTTTTACTATTCTCCATCCATTCTACAAAAGCCTCCTCAGAAGAAACTTGCTGAATTTGACTAATCATTCGTGTTCGGCTCTTCAGCCTCCGTTGTATTTCCTTTATATCATTCAAATAACATTCAACATATTTGTACTTCGCATGATGTTTCTCGGAGAGCTTAGTCCCCTTTTCAACCATTTCCGCATAGAAGCAAGGACTATCCATTATAACGCTATGGCCTTCGGATAAATGAAAATCGATTAATGACCACTCAATATCGTACGCTATTTTACCAGCAGCATTTGCATCCATTTGAATCGTTTCCAAAGATGTTAATAATGCCGATTTGACAATATCATGATCAATGATAATTGCACCCGTTAATTTTGCTATTATTCTAGCAAGCGTTGACTTTCCTGAGCCAGGAAATCCAGACATTTGTAGAAAAAACATAACACGCACATCCCCTCACTCACTATCTTACTATTCTAAAAAGGTCGATTCGTTTTTACTTTTCCTCTACTCTATTATATACTATTATTTAGTTCGACATCCGTAATAAAAGGGAGAGATGTGAGTTGGTTAAAAGTTTGCCACTACGTTCAGAAGTAAAGGTAGAAGAAACATGGAATTTACAGGATTTATTCAAAACAGAGGAAGACTACAATGCAGCAATCGCTGCGCTTGAAAGAGCCGTTGATGTGTTTGCTGAGAAATACGCTGGCAATATTTCCAATGCCACAACAGTTAATGAAGCATTACAAGGCTATGCCGCTATTTATGAGAAAATTGTTCCTATCGGTACGTATACAAGCCTAGCATCTAGCACAGACCAAACAGATGATACGGCTCAAATGCGTTCAAGTAAATATGGTTCAATTGCCGCTAAACTCAATAGCAAGCTGTCATTCGTCAATAGCGAGCTTTCCGAATTACCCGTTGCTACATTGAAAGAAGCAATGCAACAATCTGCCGACTTTGAAAACTACTTGGAAAAACTAATCCGTAAAAAAGACCATCAATTGCACCCTGAAGTCGAGAAAACACTCGCTGCATTTTCTTCAACATTCAGTGGACCTTACGGCTTGTACAATACTACAAAAATGGTTGACATGTCATTCGATGATTTTGAAGCAGATGGGCAACACTATCCGCTAAGCTATGTATCATTTGAAGGTGATTGGGAATCTGAAGCAAATACTACCAAGCGTCGTGCAGCATTTGAAGCCTTCTCTGCTAAATTGAAGGATTATCAGCATACAACGGCAAAAACATATGACATGCACCTACAAATAGAAAAAACAACATCTGATGTACGTGGCTACGAAACGATTTTCGATTATTTATTGTTCAATCAAGAAGTCGATAAATCTATGTATGACCGCCAAATCGACTTGATCACGACAGAGCTTGCACCGCATATGCGCAAGTATGCAAAACTACTTCAAAAAGTACACGGCTTAGATAAAATGACGTTCGCTGATTTAAAAATTCCACTTGATCCAACGTATGAGCCGACAATCACGGTAGAGGAATCGAAAAAGTATATCGACGATGCACTGGCGATTATGGGTGATGATTACTTGAACATGGTGCAACGTTCTTACGACGAACGCTGGATTGATTTCGCGCAAAATAAAGGAAAATCAACAGGTGCTTTCTGTTCAAGCCCTTATGGCAATCACCCGTATATCCTCATTTCTTGGACAGGTAGCATGGAAGACGTCTTTGTACTTGCTCATGAGCTTGGACATGCTGGGCATTTCTATAATGCCAACCGCGAGCAAAATGTTTTTAATGCACGTCCGTCTTTATACTTCATCGAAGCACCTTCCACGATGAACGAAATGCTAGTTGCCAATCATCTGTTAAACAACTCGGATGATCCGAAATTTAAGCGTTGGGTTATTTCTTCTATCGTGGCACGTACGTACTACCATAACTTTGTGACGCACTTGCTAGAAGCCGCTTATCAGCGCAAAGTCTATGAGCGTATCGATGCAGGTGGCAGTGTTAATGCAGGCGTGTTGAATAGCTTGAAACGCGGCGTTCTAGAAGAATTCTGGGGAGACGACGTTGAGATTACAGATGGTGCTGAATTGACATGGATGCGTCAGCCACACTATTATATGGGCTTATATCCATACACATACAGTGCAGGACTAACAATTTCAACACAAGTGTCTAAGCGTGTATTAGCAGAAGGTCAACCAGCTGTCGATGAATGGTTGGAGGTCTTGAAAGCTGGTGGCACAAAATCACCTGCCGATCTTGCCAAAATGGCTGGTGTTGATATTACAACAGACCAACCGCTGCGTGACACCATTGCTTATATTGGCGAGTTGATTGACCAGCTTGTTGAATTAACGGAAGAAATCGAAGCGAATCACTAATATGAAAAGACCATCCAAATTGCTTGGATGGTCTTTGTCATTACACTATTATTTCATCCACTCGGGCTTACCAAAACCTTGGAATTCCTCATCGATTACTTTTTCAAATTGTGCGGATTCAACGATTTCAACAATATCCTTCGCAAATTGCTTGTCCAGATTTTCCGTTTTCACTGCTACTACATTACGATATTGGTCGGGCATGTTTTCAAGTGCTAATGCATCTAGCAAATCCATACCTGCCGACAGGGCAAAGTTTCCAGGTACTGCTGCTAAATCTGTACTTTCAACAGAACGAGGAAGCTGACCAGACTCGATAGGTAAAAACTTCAAATTCTTATGATTCACTGTCACATCTTTTTCCGATGCTTTTAATAACTCAATATTCGGGTCAAATTCAATCAGCCCTTCATCCTGTAAAACAATTAACGCACGAGCTGCATTGACAGGGTCATTCGGTAATGTAATCTTAGAACCATCTGCAATCTCTTCAATCGATTTGAATTTATTCGAATAAATTCCCATCGGAGCCGTTGGTACATTAATTAGCTTAGACAAATCGAAGTCATTTTCTGCCACAACATTTTCTAAATACACGGTATTTTGGAATAGGTTCGCATCTATAGCGCCATTTTCAAGCGCTTGATTCGGTTGAATATAATCACTAAACTCTTTCAACTCAACTGTATAGCCCTTTTCTTCTAGCCCCGGGATAATTGCTTTTTTCAACATATCACTATACGGACCCGCTGTTGCTCCAAGTACTAAAGATTTTTCATCTGTGGAATTTTTTCCTCCACAAGCAGCTAATGCAGCTACAAGGGCAATAAGTATACAACTAAATAATAACTTTTTCATCATACATTCTCTCCTCTTTTATCGTTTATCAACTGATTTTGAAATCCAATCGCCTGCAAGCTGAATGATTTGTACAAGCACAATTAAAATAATAACTGTCACAACCATGACCGGTGTATCGTAGCGATAGTAGCCAAAACGGATAGCTAAATCTCCCATTCCGCCCCCTCCGACGACCCCAGCCATTGCCGAATAAGCAATCAAACTGATGACCGTCAACGTCAAGCCTTGAATAATACTCGATTTTGCTTCCGGCAATAAAACATTCCGTATAATCATCCATGGACTTGCGCCAATTGAAATCGCTGCTTCAATGACTCCCTTATCAATTTCCCGAAGTGAGGTTTCCACTATACGCGCGAAGAACGGAATCGCCGCTGCCGATAAGGACACACTTGCCGCTGTTGGACCAATTGGAGTCCCAACAAGGAATGTCGTCAAAGGAATGAGTAACACTAGTAAAATAATATAAGGAATGGAACGAACCATATTGGTCAGAAAACCAAGAGCAGATTTCACTGCGATATTCTCTAAAAATAATCCTTTATCCGTCGTAAATAATAAAATACCTAGTGGTAACCCTATAATCAGCGCAACAATAAGCGAGATACCTACCATGAACAATGTTTCACCAAATGCCTTGGTCATATCGGGTAACAACTCGATAATACGCTGCGTATCACTTCCCATCCTGAATCACCTCCACATGTACATGACGAGATGACAAATAGGCAATCGCTTGTTCAACTTCAGCTGTATCTCCTACTAACTCCAGCACAAATATCCCCAGTGGCATTTCTTGAATATACTCAATCGAGCCATGCAAGAAATTCCCCTGCACGCGAAACTGCTGAATCATTTCAGATATAACGCCTTCCCCGGCAACATTACCCTTGAACATCAATTTAATAATACGCCCTGTACAACTGTCTAAAATAGCTGCTGGAACGTCAAAGGACACCACACTACTGATAAACTCCTTCGTCAGCTCCTCTTGAGGGTCTGAAAAAATATCATACACCTGTCCTTCCTCAATCACTTTCCCATCCTGCATAATCGCCATTCGATCGCAAATCTCTTTCACTACATGCATCTCATGTGTGATTAACACAATCGTAATTTGGAGTTCAGCATTGATTTTCTTCAATAACCTCAAAATTGATAATGTCGTATTTGGGTCCAAGGCAGATGTCGCTTCATCACATAATAATACCGATGGATTATTCGCCAGCGCACGCGCAATGCCAACCCGTTGCTTTTGCCCACCACTTAACTGTGCCGGATAGACATCGCGCTTCTCCGATAGACCAACCATGTTAAGCAGCTCTGTTACGCGATCACTAATTTTAGCCTCTGGTGTTTTAGCCGCACGTAATGCAAATGCAATATTTTCATATACCGTCTTTTGACTAATTAAGTAAAAGTGTTGAAAAATCATCCCAATTTTCAATCTTGCTTGACGCAAGCTTTTACCTCTTAACTTCATCAAATTGACGCCATCTATTAAAATCGTACCTTCCGTCGGCTTTTCCAATAAGTTCAAACAACGAATTAACGAACTTTTTCCCGCACCCGAATAGCCAACAATTCCGAAAATCTCACCTTTATTAATTTCCAGTGAAACATTGTCGACACCTTTGACGAGTCTCTCTTTTGTTTGATAAACCTTCGAAACGTTTTGAATTTGAATCATCGGCTTCTCCTCTTTCTACTAAATCACATGCACTGAATAAAATAAAAAACACCCCTTTCATAATAAATGAAAGAAGCACCGAAAATATCGTTTCAGCTTATCTTTCAGAATAACATCACTCTGTAGGAGTTGGCACCTTCCTTGCTTCATGCAAGGGGTTGCTGGACGTCATCGGGCCTATCCCTCGGTCGCTCTTGATAAGTTTACTATTTAGTTGAATCAATTACGCAACAGCCATAATTGCGTCGGGATTTTGAATTGTGTTAGCACAATTAACTCCCAAAAAAATCCCTGACATCCGCCGGAGGCTTAACATAGAGGAATTGAACTTCATTCCTCCCTAATAAGCAGGGAATTTGAACTCCCTCTGATTGAAATACTTCTCCATCATTCATGCTGTCGCTTATAGAAGCGGTAGACCGCTACTGAATCAAGTTAAAGTATATGATACATATTAGTCTGAACAGACTAACTTGTCAACCTACAAATAATATTGCACAATTAGTACAATATTGCTAGTAAAGCAATAACTCCTGTATACTAGCATATACATAATTGACTACCTAAAACGAAAGAGGTAATTCCATGACACTTTCAAATCGATTGAAAAATTTACCACCACACTTCTTTTCTTCACTCGTGCGCAATGTTGAACAAGCACTTGCTGAAGGGCGCGATGTCATTAACTTAGGCCGAGGTAATCCAGACCAACCTACACCGCCTCATATTGTCAAAGCATTGCAAGAAGCTGTTGAAGATCCAGCAACACATGGCTACTCACCCTTTAGAGGGATTGCAGAATTCAAACAGGCTGCTGCTGACTTTTACAAACGCGAATACAATGTCGATATCGACCCCAAAACCGAAGTAGCTGTACTATTTGGCACCAAGCCTGGACTAGTTGAATTACCACTTGCCCTTATGAATGAAGGGGAACTACTATTACTACCAGATCCAGGTTATCCCGATTATTTATCCAGTGTCAGTTTAGCTAATATCAACTATGATACGATTCCTTTACTAGCAGAAAACAACTTTTTACCGGATTATAGCAAGTTATCCGACGAACAAAAAAAGGCCAAGTTAATGTATTTAAACTATCCAAACAACCCAACAAGTGCTACTGCCACGATTCCATTTTTTGAAGAGACAGTCGCTTTGGCTAAAGCGAATGACATCGCAATTATGCATGACTTTGCTTATGGTGGTATCGGTTTTGACGGTCAAAAACCTGTTAGCTTTTTGCAGGCAGAAGGTGCTAAAGAGGTCGGAATTGAAATGTACACCTTGTCAAAGACGTATAATATGGCCGGCTGGCGCGTTGGTTTTGCTGTCGGAAATGCTGACATTATTCAAGCCATCGGTACCTTACAAGATCATTTATTCATCGACATCTTCCCAGCCATTCAACGTGCTGCCGCCGTTGCATTAACCGGCAGTCAAGACTGCGTAGATGAGCTTGTAGCTTTGTATGAAAGCCGCCGTAATGTATTAATTGCAGAGTGTAATCGAATTGGCTGGAACGTCGTCGCACCAACAGCCTCATTCTTCGCATGGCTACCCGTTCCGACAGGCTATACAAGCGCAACGTTCACAGATATTCTGTTGAATAAAGCCGATGTCGCCGTCGCACCAGGTCACGCCTTTGGTCCCTACGGTGAGGGCTATGTACGTGTGGGGTTATTGGAAACGGAAGATCGCTTGAGAGAAGCCATTGCACGTATTGAAAAGTTAGGTTTATTTTCATAATAATGAATGTAAACCGCTAATCAAACGATGTATATCCGAGCCGGCATAAGAGTGCCGGGCATCCATAAACCAGGATTATAAAAGTGTTAAAAATACCCATATCGCTTGTAGGATAAGCAAAAGGGTATTGACGTCTTACTACACTGGATCAATACTCTTCCGATTTTGATCTATGCAGTGAGTCCACTTTTAAACCTGCTAGAGGGAGAGGGTATAGTCTGTGTTTTAATTAAGATCGTTTCATTATACTTTATAAATGATTATCCGAACATATGCTTAACAGGGCAAATAGATTAAAAGCATTCTTGCATGATGGGCATATTGATATCGATATTATTCCAGCAAAAATCGACATCTGTCCTAATATTTCAGGATAAAACCGGATTTTTTGCCAGTAAAGCTGTTGCAAAAATAAATATTATTTGTTTGAGCATCGCATAAAAGCCAAATATCACGATGTAAACTTCTATATTTATCTGAATTTCTTGTGGCCCTCCCGAATCTCAAAACCTTGAATTTCCGGTTTAATACTCCCCTAGTCAACGGCAATCCAAGTAGCATACATTAATTAAATAAAACAGGCCGTATATCTGATTAAAAAATCGTGATATACGGCTGTTTGCCATGCAAATCGGAAGAAACACTTAGTTTTTATAATTCTGATTTACATTCATTCACATATTAATAAGTATATTTCGCATGAGTGGTTAGGGGACTACTGAAAACTGAAACCGGTGATACTGAAATATTAGCTCCCGAAAAATTTACTGAAGGAGTAACGTTTAGAGCATTTTTTTGGTGAGCATAATGACCATAAGCATCAATTCGTTTTATACTAGAGGAATATGCCTCGACTTCGAATGCAGCAAAACTTAACAATTCAGTAACATGAGTATTATAACAACCTGTCCCTGAATAAATGTTTTGGGGTAATTGAATAGTCAAGGCATATCCCGACACATTACAGAATGATTAGAACACAACGATTTTGCATTCCTGCTACACCATATTCATATGGTAAGATCACAGTAATAATGAAACACTAGATGGGCTTTTTAATGAATTATGCATAGATATAAACGAATCAGATTGGACCGTTCACTTTACAACGATAGATTGAATTTTTAAAAGGGTCTTAAGATAACCTTAATCTGTATTGAAACCTAATCCACAATAACTACAGTAATAGAAGGATGGTGCACCTAGTTATATCAAAGATTATTCATTGATTTCATTCCATAAAAAAATTGTGTTTGTATTACCCTTAATTGTCCAGAAGAACACTCAAATTTATAAATATCTGCAAAAAGTAGATTTTACTTTATTGTTGATTTTTTGAAATAAATAAAAGGGCTATTCGATTTTCATCTCGAACTCCCTTTTGCTCTGTAAATCATCAAGACAGCTTAGGCTAGTCTAACAGATTATTATCATTATCATAAAACGTGAATTTAGTTGGAAACATATCTTGTTTATTATTAGTGAGCTTTTTAAATTTCATAAACACCGTTTCATTCGATACATCTATAAAATATTCTTGATTACTTACTGTAGTGATTTTAATTTTAGCAATTTCTCCGTTTAAATTTTGTCCTAACACCACTCCATATTTTCCTTTATTCGTTTTATACTCTCTATAGGTAACATCTGGTTCTTTGTTAAGACTTATGAATTGTAGTTTTTGATTCCAGCCCTGTTTAAAATGTACAAATCCATAATCTCCACTTTCAAATTGTATTTGAGCCAGCCAAGTATTGGAATCTGCTATTCTAGACAAATAAAAAACTTTATCGATAGACTCCCCAGCCGATTCATTTGTAAATTCTGTTAGAAATAGTTTCACATTTCCTGTTGAATTATCAATTTTATATTTATTAAAATGTATAATAAGATAAACTGATATGCTGATGATGATTATCCAAAATAGTATTTTGTTTTTTTTCAATTGCATACCCTCCCTCATTTATAATTCTTTTATTATTACAGTTATTCAATATAAATATGGGAAAACCTTTTATTTTACGATTTGGGCAGTTTTCATAATTTATATACTTTTAATAAGAACAATCACGTCTATACTAGTTGTGTATAGTGAATCTTCTTGCTATACTTACCCGATTTGTTGTAGTGGGTCTTTTGCTTGACGAAAAGGGTGAATGCTAATAAACTACAAAAATATTTGAACATACCAATGGATGACACCCACATTGCGACTTTTATCGCACAAAACCTACTTTTTAAAAATTAGCACACAAAAGAAAAATTGACAAGGTTATCAACTAGAAACCATCGAATTATTATTTGATTGCTCTTTTTTCAATTCATCAATTTGCTTTTGAAGTTTGTCAATTTCTTGTTGCTGCTGCGCATCAGAAATCAAGCCTTCTTCTATCGAAATTGCTCCACCGATTGTTTGCAAGGCATCACCTAATACCGAAATGGCTGACCCTAAAAGCGAAATTTTAGCACCCCTATTTAAGGAGTTACCAGTAGACATTATTTTATTGTTAATGACCGGATAATTTCGTCGCACTATCATCGCCCCTCTAACCATTTTCCCGAATGATTATTTCAGCTTACAAAATATTATATGTTATTGATTGTGGTTGCGGACCTACCATAATAGATGATGAATCAGATAGATCAATACGATACAGACACGACAAATCCTAGCTGCACAGAATCAGCAATGCGCTTATAGCCAATCTCCTGATAGATTTTATTCGATGTTGGATTCATTAAATCCGTATACAGCACGCAGAAATCATAGCTTTTGAGCAGTTCTGTTGAACAAGCCGCCACCATCGTCCGAGCATAGCCTTTTTTACGCTCCTCATGCGGTGTGAAAACCAAGGATACCGTGACACCGTGCTCGGTAGGACGCGATTTTTTCATCATCGACACAACTTTCCCTTCATGCTCCCACAAAAATACTTCTCGCTCATTGACAAATAAGGCCACGCGCTTTTGCACATCTTCTAGCGGTGTAATTGGAAGCCCTGTATCCTCCTCAAATACCGTAAACCATCCTTCAATCAGCGAACAATCTCCTGCATCCGCCAAACGCCAGCTTCCAGGACTTTGTTGTAATGCTTCATTTACTTCGTCTAACCTATACAATCCTTGATCCATCAATAACTGATGGGCCATTCCCGTTTGCACTTGCCATTTCTCGGCAAAATGGTATGCCCACGACTTCAAGCTGATAACAGAACTGACTTCAATTTTGAATTGCATTAATTTCTTAATTAATAAACCCAAAATTTCTTCAGTTCGTTTTTCGTCCACAATAATGAGATTTAACGGATGTGGTGGTGTCATTTGCATTAACGCCAGCACTTCGCCATCCTCTTCAATCGTCGCCATGAACGGATTGTCATAGCGGCCTGCTTTAATTGCTTGTAAGACTCCAAAAAAGAGGCTGTAGACGTCTTCTCTTTCAGCTAAGATCGGCTCCGCTTGCAATGCAAAGTCATGTACATTTGTATACTGTTTAAATTCCATTGCCATTTCCCCCTAAACACTATTTAAAAAAGGATATGACACCTTTCCAAAAAAAGGTACCATATCCTTTAAATTAACCGAATGTTTCACCACTGTCTAGACTTAATTGCCATTCAACACCAAACTTGTCCATTATTTTCCCACCTTCATCGATTAGAGAAGAATAAGATATACAGTTAATCTTCAGTCGGTTGAAATTGAATCGATGATAATTCTGTGATTCTTAATTTTTGACCTTCGTCTAAATAGAGGCTACTTGTGGTTGAACTATACGTTCCACCAATCAGTTCATACACCTTCGAATCATTATTCTTGTCCAAAATCTGTAGATAACCTAATCCATAGGGCGTTGTGACTTTGTAGCTGCCTGCTTCGATATCCAATCCTACTTCCCAAATGCCAGCCGTCAATTCTGTCGATAGCTGTGTAGCTACAGGTAAGATAGACACAGAGTCATATCCTCCATCTACCCGAATGGTATACGCTTCATCAATATCGACTGTCAAGGTATTCACCCCTGCATAGCTACCGACGATTTCACGCAACAATAACTCTCCATTCCCATCCAGGATAAAAACATTACCAGTCGGGCTTCCCGTAATACTATACCTACCCGACGGAAGTTTGAGTTCTTTACCTTCTTGGGGTACGACCGGCAATTGGACTTCCTTCGCCAGTGCATTGCTTCGATCACTCGTTGTAAAAAGCGCTGGATTTACTTGCCCAATCCTATGATCCTTTTCACTTCCGATAATTTCAAAATTCTCCCCATAGCGAAGCACTTTTTCTGAAGGCGAATCTTGGAAAGCACCATGCTCGCAACCCGCTATGACGAATAAAGCAATGACAAACAAAAACAGAACTTTCCGATTCATAATTTGTTTATTCCATATCAGAATAGTATTTTTCATAATACTCCACCGTCCCTAAAGGCCCGACTGCCAATACTTTCTCGTTGAAGTCGAGCATCCGCTCAATCCACTTTGTTTGTTCTGCCATAGTCATTCCTTTTAGAGGTATGCACAATAGATAACCCGCAATAAAAATATGATCAGTAGGTAAAGCAAACTCCTCTTTCAGCTTTTCAAACTGCTGGTGATTCATCTCGACTTTAAGATAAGCCTCATTTTCTTGTGTAAATAACTGCTCATGAACAATTTTTCCATGTTTCAAAAAAATTACCCGGTCTGCATAAAGATCCAAGTTTTCTAAAAGATGAGAAGCCACAAAAATTAGTTTCTGATTCTGTTTCATTTCTATTAAGCATTCAGAAATCAAAGCAACATTCGATGTATCTAGCCCATTCATCACTTCATCCATCAGCATAATCGGCGTATCTGCAGCCGCCATCATAGCGAAGCATAAACGCTGACGCATGCCTAACGAATAGGTGCGCACCTTTTTCTTGACGTAGTTCCCCATACGCAATTTCTCAATGATTTCTGGAACATGCTTTGAGGTTCCCTTCCACATGTTGGCATATAAATTCAAGTGGTCCACTCCGGACAACTCTTCAAACAAATCACTTTGTTCTGGGAATGTAGTCAATCGCTTACGAATCAACAGTTCTTCTTGCTCATTTCGGTAAGCATATTTCCCATTGAACATCACACTGCCTGAATTCGGTTTGATAAAATTCGCCATCACATTAAATAAAGTTGTTTTCCCAGTACCATTTGGGGCTGCAACACCGATAATCTCACCTTGATTTGCAGTCAAATCAAAATTATTCAATACCACTTTATCTTTGTATGCAACAGAAACATTCGATAATTTAAGCATCACTTTCCTCAACTTTCTACATCAATTTAACGGGTGCTTTTCGAATATACGACAGTTTATTTTTTCCATAAAGGACTACCAATACAATTAGGTTTAACGCAATTAACCAGACAAATCCATGCTTATAATCCAATTTGCTGTTCCCGAACTCTGCTGCCAATTGGCCAGAGAGTATAGCGCCAATATCAATGTATTTAATCGAATGCAACCAGGTCATTTTAATTCCCACTGTTACTAGTAAATCCGGCAAGAAAAATACGATAAGCAAAATTAATATCGTCGCATACATATTTTTGGTCAATAGATTCAATAGAACTGTTCCATACAAAAGTAACAATGTAATCAGCGCCAACGCTATCAACATATAAGCGAGATACGTTCCTGTTGAAACGGCTACAAACTCCTCATTCTGGAAGAGTAACATAGGTGAATCAAAATTCCCAACATCTGTTTTTTGTGCAACGTAAATACCGCCTAACAGGATTCCTAAAATAAAAAATAAAAAGATTTGGACAAAATGAATACTGACCTTGCCATTGACTTTTTTCATAAATGATATCGGAAACCCAGTCACAACCGATTGATTCTGTTGTTCATGCGCTAACATACCACTGCCCGCTACAAGAACAATAATACAGAAAATCAGACCACTAATTGTATTCAGCGCAGCAGGAAGATAGTTGCTTGCGACAAATGGATCCGGCTGGAGCGGTAAGTGATGCTCTTTGTTATAGCGCAATAGGGCATCTTCCTTAAAAATCTCTTCCTTTGGCACAACTAAGTATGAAGGAATTCCTTTATTGCCTCTTTCATGCATTTGCAAGCGCAGTTCATTCACCCTCAGCCCATTGTCGATGTAATGAACATCCTCACCTCTCCTTAAGTAAAAGCGCTGCATATTAATCAATGACACTTGTTCCGTAAAATTATTGTAGATTTCCTTGCCCTCGGGCGTCTCCCGTAATGCTTCAGAGAATTGATAGAAAATTGTTTCGAACGCCTCTGACTCCTTTATCTTCTTATCCCTTAGCGTTTCGAGTTCAGTTTGACTATAGACCGAGAAATATAAAGGGAAAAACAGTAAAATAACAATGCATAATAGCCAATTTTTTCGATTACTCAATAATAATTTCAATTCGAATAATACATATTTCCAAAACATAATCGTATCCTTTCTATTGAAATAGATTCAACGAGTTTGATAGAAACTTCGCTTATTAACTATGCGTGAAACAATTATCAGCATACCTTCAATAAGCAAAATCGTAATCAGCAATACGATGATCCCTTTCACATAGGTGATTGTTTCAGTATTCAATAAAAAATTCTTCTCCCCCGTTATGATTTTCCCAAAATCGAAATAAGTTTGCGGAAAATAACTAATATCGATACCGAACAACTCTCGTGATGTCCGTGTAAAATAAAATCGCTCTGAAAAGAGAATAAGACTGCTCACCGTCAGAACAAGCCATTCATTTTTCAGCAATAAGCTGAGCACTAAATTTAAGCGGATGAACAAATAAGCTAATACAGGAATAACACTTAATGATTTCAATAGAAATTGGGCTGTTGTAATGACATCATAATCTTTCAAGGTAAAAAACTGTTGGGCAATCATAACCGGCACCTTCATTTCGAAAGACCCAAATCCGTACTGAAGGGAAACAACAAATACCCCCGCAATAATCAATCCCATTATGACAAGGAGACTGTACAAGAAAACAGAAAGCGTTTTCAAATTCAACAGTCGATACCAAGATAGTGGAAATCCTTGCAGCACAGTACGATATTGCCGATCTCGCACTAAAATATCACTACTCAAATAAATGACACAAAAAAGGAACAGATACATCCCATAATTAAGCAATATATTTTGCAATACTTGCAATCCCGTCTTTTCATGAATCATTCCATAGGAAACCTTATAATCATTCTTCAAATAATCATCAAAACGCAACATCGTCTGATAATAAAGATGAGTTGCATCTTTTCTAGGCATAGGAGACTCCGTAAATAATGTCGGATCTCCGATAAATGCATGCATATGCCCTTCGAGATAAAAAGTCCTTAGTCGGAGATAGCGATTAAAATCATGATCCTCATAAGCCGTCAGCATAGCATAGTACAATGTATCGTAATGTGCATTTGTCGCATAAACTGGAACACCACTCATCACATTTATTCCCGTATACCCTTTCTGCTCCCGATAGCTCTGTTCCACATGCACGTTATCCAAAAATTCTTTCACTTCAATAGGTCTAAATGTCTCATTCGTCTCTTGATTCGGTAAAATGACCAAACAATAACTGAAAAGGAATACGCCTAAAAAGACGATAAAAGGAATATTTTTTCTACTTTTGCTCGTTATCGCAAGTTCATGTTTCATAAAAGTTCGATTCATCCCAACTTCCCCTACTTTTCCTTCACTAAAGAAAGCGTATTTTAATTATTATTTAAACTCTCTGTATTTACAGTATACTAAAATATAAAATAACTCAATAAAAACTAGTATTACTTATAAAAATAGGAAGTGTAGAGTCGATCAATACAATTACTTTACCACTTCCTTTTACTAGACCGAACAACTTCGATAAAAAATACCATACCCCAGTGGGATATGGTAGCTTCAAAACTTATACTTATCTAAAAAAAAGAAACCTATATGAAGGCTTCTTAATCAGTCATTGGCATTCAATAGGAATACGTCTTGTTCTATTTGGCTAACTTTATGTATTAAGTATTTCACATCTCTCATGGCTGTTCTTTTGGCTAATTCTTCAATTGAAAGGAGTCGTTGGTTCACCACGTCAAAACGCTTTTCTGCTACTTCAAACAGCCCACCAATTTCTAAAAAATCTTGATCAAGCCTTGCATGAACTTCATCTATTTTTGTATCAATTTTCATATCCATTGCTTCTAACTTATCATCCATCTTATCCATTTGTTCACTCATAGTGTCCATTCGTTCGTTCATGGTATCCATTTGTCGGCTTAGACTGGTCAGTATTTCAAGTATCTGTTTCTCCATTTCGAATCCCTCCCATTCTATTTAGTATAACGGTTTTACAAAAGGAAAGAAAGTCTTGGCTAATATTCTCATTTAGTTAGCTCCCCAATAAAAACAGAATCTTCATCACCTAATTTTAAATTTCGGAAGAAAGGAAGCATTTTTTTATATGACTTGGAATCATGACAACCTCCGTCAACAGATCAATTGGTTTGAATGAAGAATCAATACATTCCCGCCAGTACGCCAGATGCTTTTTATCAATCCAGTGCTCAGAATCCTCCACCTCTTGACCTCCATCACCTTGCACAGAATACCAATAGAGAAATTCTTCACCCCCAAGACGTTCCCTAAATATCGTTTCGACATACATCTTTTCGCCTTCCAAGGTGACTAACACTTCATCAATGTGGTGATTCAAAAAATCTAGCCACTCATCTACCCGTTCTGATTTCCCGTGCTGAACCCTATATCGTGTTAGTTCAACCTTCATCTGAAGTCCCCCTTAGTTTTTCACCCAATACTCCGCACAATCCGTACTGCGGTCCATAAATCCATATTCGATCAAATAGCGCCGTATTGTTGCAAAATCACTATGAATAGATTTGAGTACTTCATTAATTTCTTTTTCAGAGTAGATTGTATTCGGAACAAAACGCTTCACTATTTGCTGGAGCACAATAATCTTGCGCTTTTCCTTACTTGGCAGCAAGTCCAACGAGCCATCAACACCCTCTTTGAAATACGTCGCCAAGACCTTTTCCTTCTCTTCTGTCGTTATCGCGTATCGTTCATCCACCATTGTCGCCCCTTATGAAACGTAACCAATTCATGCTGACTTTCAACTTTGTTACTCTTCATGAGTGCCATCATTGTTAAAAACACCTTCGCTTGCTTCTCTTTCTCATTCAATCTAAAACGATGATTGCGAATCGTAGATGTGCTTCCCCCATTTGACGCTTCAACAATCTCTTTATCCGTTAACCCGTTTTTAAAATGAACCATTAAATCCTTTTGATGCTCCGTAATCCCCGTATATTTTTTATCCATATTCAATAAATAATCGAACATAGACGTATGTATGTCAGATATGTGGTGCTTAATAGCCTTTTTAGCCTCCAATAAAAGACCGGCATTTGGATAAATAACTCCTTCCTCAAACCGCTCCCGACAAATCAAACAAATATACTCTTCGCTCTTGTGATTGTACACGTACCCTTGCATCATCTCCTCAATAGAGGCATCCCAAAACATGTCTTCATCGCCCATCAAACAAACACAACTCACTTTCGTTTCACAATATATCAAACACATTACCATATCGTTTGATTAGAATCAAACGGACCTATCTAAACATTCTGGACTTCTTGGATTATAAACATTGAGTTTCCATACTTGGGAGCACTCTTTCATCCTCCAAAAAAGAAATAATTTTATAATAAATGCCGGACATCTATCCATGTCCGGCATATCAGCTATTATTTAAGTCCTTCATACCCTAGCACTTTCCCCTCAACGTCACTCAAAGATATTGGCCCAAAGTGACGGCTATCTATACTTCTCCACCATTGATCCCCTAAAACAAATACCGAGCCTTCAGATACCGAAATAGACTCCATATCTTCTTGAAAATCTTCTTCAGTCATCATTGAGTTTTGAGGATTAACTACTTCCAAATACTCTTGCATCAGCATTCCTCGCACAGTTGGATTTGAGTAAAAAGCTTCGAGTTTTTGATCATTAATAAAGACTTGCCCTTTTTTGATTTCTATTTTCTCCCCCGGTAACCCGACAACTCGTGATATTTGATATTCTGCCAGACTGCCATTCGAATACACTGGTGCTTTAAAGTAGACGACATCCCCTCGCTTAAAGTCTAACGCTTCAGGGTCTATTACAATTCGTTTATCAGTGCCGATGGTTTCATAATCATGATTGCCTCGATCCATATTATCTACACCATATTCAACCGTGAAAAGACTTGGCGTCACTTCAACAATGGGAATCTCTGCGACTGTTTGATTATCAATAATCGATTTTTCCTTTGTAACATCTAGGGTATGTTCATTCAACGTCAACACTATAAATAAAGCTACTACTGCAACAATGATGCTAGATATAATCAGTGGAATCACACTCAACTTCTTACTCTTGTCACGAGCCTTGATTTTCCTCAAACTAGCTATTCGTGCCGCATCGCTTCTCTTAACGTCCTTCAGCCTGTCAAACTCCACATCATATTCATCGAAGTCACTCATCGGTCCTTCCCTCCCGTTCCAGCATTTCTTTTTTCAGTGCAGCAAATGCCCGTGCCATTGTCGATTTCACTTTTGTTTCCGTCCAGCCCAATATATACGCTGTTTCTTTAATCGAGCTTTCGTTGATTTTGCGTAAAAGAAGGACATCACGATAATCTTTCTTTAAGTTCGCCAACGCACGATATAATCGTTCTGTCTCATCGTTTCTTATTAATTCATCCTCTGGAGAAGAACTGCGCGTATCCACAATCTCCTCTTTCCCAAAACTTAAAAACTGAATGATCCTCTTTCGTCTAAAATAATCGTATGTCGCATTTCTCGCTATTTTCAGAAGCCATGTCGACAGACTCGCTTGTTGCTTAAATGATTGCCGATTGTTAAATGCCCGATAAAATGTCTCTTGCGTCAAATCTTCCGCCAGCTCTTTCTGACGAACTTGTAAAAATATATACCGATAAATACGATCACTATGCTCAAGATAAATGGACTCGTTACTTTGCTCCACCACCTCACCCCCTTCCCTTACTAGACGAACAACTTCAATAAAAGAATCGAAAAATCAATATAAAAAAGACATGCACCAGCAAGATGCACATCTCTATCTATGTATCGCATGTATTCATTCACCAAAACATCGGTTTTTGCACCATCAGCCATAGCATGATAAGCATTAAGCCGAGATAGATCCATGACGTTATCATCAACCGTTTGAGAATATCATTTTTGTCGGCATCAGGATTATGAAACCGACGTAATACAACGGTAAAACCTTTCGATAAGAAAACACCTGATAAAAGTAAAATGACAAGCGTTAGGATTACCCATGATGTCGTCCATGGGTAAGGTCCAAGAATTAGCAGCAAGACGCCACTAACTACAAGGACATGTCCTGCATGCATAACGATTCGAATGACAACCTTAATAACGGATAAATATGCTTGTTCTATGCTAGCCTCAACACCGTGTAATCGCTTAATGACTGGCATCAAAAGAGTTAACGGACCGATGGATATGACTGCACTCAGCACATGTAAAAAAACAAATATTCCGTAGATTTCCGGTTTCATCGGACGATTACTTCTCTACCGGACTGTATTCATGTACCCAAACACTCATCGTTGGAAGCCAAGGCATTTTCGCATGTGCATGCATAGACATCATCGATTGCTTGTACGCTTCTACGTCGGCATAGCCCTCTTGCTGTGCATGTTCATCCGTTAATTCACCAAGTGTTTGTGTATAAAGTGCATCTACTTTAAACTCTTTACCATCCAGCACCATAATTTCTCCAGGATACGCGTAAACACCATTGCGGCGCGTAGCCGTTTTTTGACCGTTCAATACTTTTTGAACATCTTCTGGAATCGTTACTAGTCGTTCAATCGAGCATGTTTTTTCAGGAAAAGTAGTCATCTTAAATCGCTCCTTCTTATGTAATAGCATCTATCTTTATCATAACGATTTTCATTCGTTTATGCGACAATTCAGAGGTTGAAATCATATCGACATAGTGAAAAAAATGTTTTCAGACACGTATCGTTCACATTTATTCCATACAAAGTTCACCCTCATCAGCTTCTAATTTTCGTTAAGATCAAAAGGAAGGCTCAGTCCTTTAACTTTCGACTGAGCCGTACCATTTTTTTATATTTGCTTCATTAAATTCGCCATTTCAATAGCAACCGTACCTGCATCCCAGCCTTTATTGCCAGCTTTCGTTCCAGCACGTTCAATAGCCTGCTCAATAGTATCTGTCGTTAACACACCAAAAATAACAGGAATACCTTCTTGCATATTGATACTTGCAACTCCTTTTGCTACTTCACTACACACATAATCGAAATGTGGTGTTGCGCCACGAATCACAGTTCCAAGTGTAATGACAGCATCGTATTTCCCCGAAGCAGCCATCTTTTTAGCAACAAGAGGAATTTCATAAGCACCTGGCACCCACGCAATCGCCGTATCACTTTCAGCAACACCATGACGGCGCAATGCATCCTGCGCGCCATCTAATAATTTCCCGGTAATAAATTCATTAAACCTCGCAACGACGATGCCGATTTTCAATCCTGTTCCAACTAAATGTCCTTCGTAAATTGTTCCCATCATAAATCCCCCTTAAAATTCAATATCAGCGACATGCTTGATATGTTTTTCATTTTCTCTGCAATAAACAATCAGTTCCTGTATCGTCAAAATAACAAGATTCAATCGTTCCGCAATCTCTTTCAACTGTGAACCTCTTGCCATCGTTCCATCGACATTCATAATTTCACAAATAACACCAACAGGTTCTGCTCCAGCCAGCCTAGCCAAGTCAACAGCAGCCTCTGTATGGCCTGCACGTTCCATGACTCCTCCCTCTTTTGCAATCAACGGAAAAATATGTCCCGGTCTTCTAAAATCTGTTGGGCCAGCATCACTCCCAAGCATTTTTAATACAGTCTCTGAACGTTCAAACGCCGAGATTCCGGTGTGACATTCCGAGTGATCAATGCTGATTGTAAATGCTGTTCCATGCACATCACTATTATTTTCTGTCATGAGCCCAAGCTCGAGCTGTCGAGATTTTTCCTCATCTATCGGTACACAAATAAGTCCGCGGCCTTCCGTTGCCATAAAGTTAATCATTTCAGGTGTAGCAAATTCTCCGAGTGCAACAAAGTCCCCTTCATTTTCTCGGTCCTCATCGTCAACAACAATGATTGCTTTCCCTCTTTTCAGTTCTTCGACTGCTTTTTCTACGGTGGTGTACATCTGTTGTCCTCCCTTAACTGAGGAATCCACTGGTGATGAGTGTATCCATCGTTAATCCACCAGCCGAATTCTCTTTGTTTGTAGTCATTAGCCGTTCAATATATTTTGCAAGCATGTCACATTCAACGTTCACTCGATCCCCAGTCCTTTTTCTGCTTATGATTGAGTCATCTTGTGTGACTGGGATGAGTGAGATGATAAATCCTTTATCGGTCACACCAAAGACAGTCAGTGAAGTGCCATCCACTGTTACAGAACCCTTTGGGATAAAATACTTTAACAGATTAGCATCCACATTGATTTCCACATACACCGCATTTTCTTTCTGTCTCATCGACATAATTTCGCCCGTGCCATCAACATGTCCACTGACGAGATGACCACCGAAACGACCATCCGCCGCCATCGCTCTCTCTAGGTTGACGGGACTTCCCGCACGCAATGCTTGAAGTGTTGTCGCCTTAACAGTTTCCGGCATAACATCCGCTGTAAATTGGTTGCTTGAGTAGTGTGACACCGTCAAACAAACACCATTCACCGCAATACTACCCCCTTTTTTAACATCGCTTAGCACTTTGCTACAACGGATCGATAGTTGCAATGAATTCGTCGCTGGCCTTACCGCTGAAACTGTTCCGATTTCTTCAATAATTCCAGTAAACAATTACTGTCAATCCCCCTTCACGAACCTGGCAATCGAATATCATCCCCGATTTGTGGCACATCTAAAAAACGGAGTGATTCGTCATCCGGTTCCGTGTATTGTCCATGAATAAAGAAGCATCATTGCTAATCAGTTTCTGATTCTGATCAATTGCGCCTCGGCGTAATTGCGTTGGGATTTTGAATTGTGCACAGCACAATTAACTCCCCTCAAAATCCCTAACATCCGCCGGAGGCTTAACAGGGAGGAATTGAACTTCATTCCTCCTTAATCAGCAGGGAGTTTGAACTCCCTCTGATTGAAATGCTTTTCTGGCATTCATCCCACCACTTATAAAAGTGTGGGACTTCTGCTGAATCAAGTTAAATCGAGTGCAAAAATAATTGTTTCTACAGCACCGTCAGTAACGATATTTGCTGTTGTTGGCGTCTTAGGATGCCGGTCTAAAAATAATTCGAATTGGATTCTTTCCACCATGGGGCAAACGGGTGGTGAGGAAAGGGTTATCATGAAGTACGATTTGTACGCCGACCAAAATAGCATCATGGGTATGGCGGAGGTGATGGACATCGGTTCTTGCTGCATCCGAAGTAATCCATTTGCTGTCCCCAGTCTGCGTTGAAAGACAACCGTCGAGAGTTGCGGCGGCTTTCAAGGTGACATACGGCTTCCCGTAGTTAATAAAATGAAAAAATGCTCGGTTTAATTGCTCTGCCTCTTCCTGTAAAATGCCGGTGAAAACTTCAATTCCAGCAGCTTTAAGAAACCTGATTCCTGTTCCATTGATGGAAGGATTCAGAGAAGTTTGTCCTGGTGCACTGCGCGCCAGTCCAAGATTAATCCCCATATAATGTCTATGGTTCATCAGCATTCCCCCTTTCACTGTTATGAAAGGGCAGAGATCAATTGCGCCTCGGCGTAATTGCGTCCAGATTTTGAATCGAGCTTGCTCGATTAACTCCTTTCAAAATCTGTGACATCCGCCGAAGGCTTTAACTTGATTCAGTTGGGACTTGATCCCACTGAAACAAGTTAATAAGCATCATACGCATAGTCAAACAACTTCTCCCATCCAGACTTTAACTGTCGGTGCCGGAATTTCACCAGCTCCACCGCCTTCCAGTGAGGGAAGGACGGGTCACGGACTAACGAGCAATTGCTCGATCACCGCCGGTAAGGAATTTCACCTTGCCCCGAAGAGTTTTTCTAAAACGTATTGATGTTAAGTTAACACACTACTTCAATTTAAGCAAAAAAGCCCTAGTTCCGATAGAACGGAGCTAGGGCTTTACTTAGTTTCTAATCTAGTTCTTCAAATCCTCAATCGAATCAATTCCCATGTACTGTGGCACAACAAGTCCTACTTTCGCGCCCTCCATATTGATACCAAGTTCTTCGTATTGCCCTTCAAATTTATCCGCATATGCTTTAGCTGTTAGTGGCAACCATGCTGCAAGTGAAGCGTCAGCACTGCCATCTGCGACCGCCGTCCACATTGGTCCCGATTCAACTTGCATTAAGTTCACTTTATAGCCCATGTCTTCCAATACTATTTTCATGACATTGTGACTGGCGATTTCACTATCCCATGCCACATAAACTAGCTTAATTTTGTCACCATCTACTTGGTCTACACCAGCTGTCCATTCCGCAACCATATCCGGGTTAGCATCAATCCAATTTTGTGCGGCAATTTGTTCTTTTTCACCTTTATAGATTGCTTGCATTACCTCATTCATATCCTCTTCCGTCCACTTGAATTGCGACAGAATTTGATGTGCTTCTGGTAGATCATCTGCTAATCCAAGTCTAGCAATGGTACGAATTTGTTCTACGCCGCCGTACAATCCTTTGGGATCATCTAAAAAGTTTAAATCGAATTCTGCGAACTTCCAATGTGGTGTCCAACCAATAACGACAATTGGCTCTTTTTTGTCATAAGCCCTTTTTAGCGCCGCGGTCATCGTTGCACCTGAACCCGAAACAACTGTCCAATCTGTCAACCCATACTCTTCAATGACTTTTTCCGTAGTCGTCATAATCGCTGCACCCGGGTCAATTCCGACAATCTGATAATCCACTGATTCAGCAACTGACTTTTCCGTATCTGCCTTATCTTTTCCTTCATCATTGCCACATGCCGCTAATCCTACTGCTAACAGAGCAACCGCTCCAAGTCCTATGACTGTTTTCATGAATTTCTTTCTCATACTATTACTTCCTCCTATTTTTTAAAAAATAAACCCGAAAAAGCACTGTACCTGACAGCGTTTTTCCGGGTTTATAGTCTTATTACTCAACTTTCGCACCCAATAAATCAGCCTGATTAATTGGCTTTACTGGCTTTGTAGCCAAACCAATAGGATCATTGACAATTTTAAAACTAAAAAAACACCTCATTCTTTGGTATGGTGAGATTAACTAGAAATCACTACCAAATAGAAGAGGTGCCTCCTACATGATAGATCAAAACCATGATAATAATCAACTACCAAAAGAGCTAAACACCGCTTTTTCTGAACTAGAAGTCTTTAAACACCTGCGCAATGCTGGTATTAAAAAATCAGTTGGCTTCAGCTGTTCGTACTTATTTCAACTTATTTTCTGCCTGATTTTCCAACACAGAAACTGGTTCTCCCTTTTAGAATCAAAGAAAGCTGACGCCTTTCCAGCCAAGGATGCCGTGTATCGATTCTTAAATAAATCCACGTTCAATTGGCGTCGATTTTTACTTCTTTTTAGTGCCTCTACGATTCAAAAAGTGGGACGTCTTACGAATCAAACGCGGACAAAAGTGTTGATTATTGACGATTCGTCTTATGATCGTAATCGCAGTAAAACTGTGGAACTTCTCGCTCGCTGTTTCGATCATGCTTCACTAAAAATGCGGTATTACAAAGGGTTTCGGATGCTTACGTTGGGTTGGTCGGATGGCTGCACATTTATGCCGATTGATTTTACCTTACTCAGCTCGAAAAATTCCCAGATCAATGGAATGTCAGCAGATATAGACAAGCGTACCTCTGGTTATAAACGCCGAGTTAACGCGCTACAAACGGCACCTGAACAGATTCCAGCGATGATTCAGCGTGCGCTTTCGAGTGGAATTGACGCGAGTTATGTCTTGATGGATTCTTGGTTTACGATGCCTCCTCTTATCAAAGGAATTGTTGACCAAGGGATTGATGTAATCGGCATGGTAAAAGCGACGAAACAGCGCTATTCAGTAGCTGGTCAGTTGGTTGATTTAAAGAAACTTTACCGTCTGGCGCAGCCAGTTCAAGATAAAAAGAACATCCTTCGTTCCATTCATTGTGTGATGTTGAACGGCACACCTGTCAAAATCGTTTTCATTCAAAATCGAAATAAGAAAAGTGAATGGCTCGCTCTTCTAAGCACGGACTGTACGCTTTCTGAACAGGAAATTGTTCGAATCTACGGCATGCGCTGGGATATTGAGGTGTTCTTTAAGACAACCAAATCCCTTTTGAAACTCCAAAGAGAGTTTCAAAGTCGCTCATATGATGGACTGATTAGCCACACAACAATTGTATTTGCACGCTATATCGTACTTGCATGGCAAAACCGTTGTAACACTGACGAACGAACACTTGGCGGACTTTTTTACGAATTATGCGATGAAGTAAATGAACTCGACTGGGCTGTCGCTTTACAGCAATTGATCGAGCTTTTTCAAGTTGTCCTAAAACAGACTAATTCTAAACTCAAAAAGCTAATCGAAAGTCAACTACAGCAATGGATAGCTGGTTTACCCAGTTATATCAAGGCTTATTTGCCGATTTCGCTGTGCGAAAGTTGAGTTATTAGTTCTTCAAATCTTCAATCGAATCAATGTCCATATACTGTGGTACAACTAGCCCAGTTTTAACACCTTCCATGTTAACACCAAGTTCTTCAAATTCACCTTCAAATTTTTCAGCATACGTGTTATGTGTCAATGGTAGCCATGCTGCAAGTGATGCATCTGCACTTCCGTCAGCGACTGCTGTCCATAGAGGACCCGCTTCAACCTGTGTCAATGTTACGTTATAACCCATTTCTTCTAACACTAATTTGATCACATTATGACTGGCAATTTCACTATCCCATGCTACATAAGCTAGTTTGATTTTATCGCCATCTACTTTGTCTACGCCTGCTGTCCACTCTGCTACTTTATCTTCATTGGCATCAATCCAATTTTGCGCAGCAGCTACTTCTTTTTCACCGTCTTGAATGGCAATCATCACTTCGCCCATATCAGCTTCTGTCCAGTTGAACTGTGACAAGATTTTATGCGCTTCTGGTAAATCTTCTGCCAGTCCCAGTCTTCCAATTGTACGAATTTGTTCTTCCTCACCGTACTCACCTTTTGGATCTTCAAGATATTTCAAATCATATTCGGCGAATTTCCAATGTGGTGTCCAGCCTGTCACAACGATTGGTGCTTCTTTATCGTAAGCTTTTTTCAATGCCGCTGTCATCGCTGCACCTGAACCTGATACCAGATCGTATTCATCCAAGCCATACGCTTCAATTGCTCTTTCAGTTGCTTCCATAATGCCTGCACCTGGGTCAATTCCTGTAATTTTATAGTTCAGTGACTCGCCGACAGATTTTTCCGTCCCTGCTTTCCCATCATCATTCCCACATGCTACAAGTCCAAGTGCTAATAGAGCTACTGCCCCAAGTCCAAATACCTTTTTTGTCAATTTCATAATGAAGTTCCCCCTTGTTTTTTCTTTCCAGCGTGCTGTGTCACTCGGTCCAAAATAATAGCTACGATAACAATCGCTAGACCTGCTTCAAATCCAACACCCGTTTTTAATTGTGTAACAGCCCGGTAAACTTCCTCTCCAAGGCCTGGTGCACCAACCATGGAAGCAATAACAACCATCGATAAACTCAGCATGATACTTTGATTGACACCCGCCATAATCGTCGGTTTGGCTAGCGGAATTTGTACTTTCATAAGTCGCTGCCATGTTGTCGAACCAAACGCTTCTGTTGCTTCAATCAAATCTTTCGGAACTTGTTCAATACCTAACATCGTCAAACGAATCGTTGGCGGCATCGAGAAAATGACCGATGCAACCACTCCCGGAACGACGCCAATATTGAAGAAGAAAATCGCCGGTAGCAAGTAAACAAACGCAGGCATCGTCTGCATAAGATCCAAAACAGGATTAATGATTTTACGTGCGCTTGCTTGTTGCGAACCCCAAATACCAAGCGGAATCCCAATCACAATGGCTATCGCTACAGATGTAATGACGAGTGCTAGCATCTGTAACATCGGATACCAATAGCCTAAATAATCGATGAACAATAAACCAATCAACGACATCAAGGCAATCCGCCGCGTGGAGATCAACCACGCTAGCAAGGAGAATAGAACGGCAAGCAGAATCGATGGCACCATATTAAGTCCTTCCACTGACCCTTCAACAATCCCCGCAAGTACATCTGAAATACCATCAAACACAGTGCCAAATGTAGTCACAAGCCAGTCGACCCCATTATCAATCCAATCCGCAAACGGTAGACGAGGTAAATTATTCATTTGACGTCACCTCCGAATCGATTTGTTCGACAGAATCGATCATAGCATCATTATTTATAAACTGATTATCGCCTGCCAATGCGCCGATCAGTGCACCTCGAATAATAATTCCTTGTAGCTTGTTATCTTCATCAACCACAGCGACAGGTATCGATGCTGTTGAAACAGTGTCAAATAGATCGATGAGCAATGTATCCGCAGACATCATTGGAAGATCACATATGAGCACTTCATTTAGTGTTTTACCTGATTCGACCGCAGCTACAGCATCCTGCGCAGTTACCGCACCCAATAGGCGATTCCCTTTATCGACCACATAGATCGATGAAATTCCGAGTTGTTTCATTAGTCGTAGTGCAACCCGTGCTCCCCGATCGACTTGAACTGTATCTGCTTTTTTCATAATGTGACCCGCCGTCAATACCTTCGACAAATCTACATCTTCAACAAAGCGTTCCACATATTCATTAGACGGACTCATTAATATTTCTTCAGGCGTTCCAATTTGAACGATTTCTCCATCTTTCATCAGCGCAATTCGATCGCCAATTCGCAATGCCTCATCTAAGTCATGGGTAATAAAGATAATCGTTTTGCCCATATCATTATGAAGCTGTAACAACTCGTCTTGCATATCTTTGCGAATCAATGGATCAAGTGCACTAAACGCCTCATCCATTAATAAAATATCTGGTCCATTTGCTAACGCTCTTGCAAGACCGACACGCTGTTGCATCCCGCCACTTAATTGGTTCGGGTATTGGTCTTCATAGCCAGCAAGGCCAACGAGCTTCAATGATTCTCTTGCTTTTTCCTGGCGTTCAGCTTTCGCTACGCCTTGGATTTCTAGCCCATACTCCGTATTTTCAAGAATCGTCTTATGCGGGAAGAGCGCAAAATTTTGAAAGACCATCCCAATTTTTTTGCGTCTTACTTCACGAAGTTGCTCTTTGTTCATCTTGACGATGTCCTCACCGTCTAGCAAAATCGTACCCATCGTCGGGTCAATCAATCTGTTCAGTAACCTGACAAGCGTTGACTTCCCACTTCCGGACAACCCCATAATGACAAATATCTCACCCTCATAGACATCAAAGGATGCCTTCTTCACACCGACTGTTGCTCCAGTCGCTTTCAATATTTCACTTTTCGTCTTTCCTTCGTTGAGCAGCTGTGCTGCCCGCTTACTGTTTTTGCCGAAAATCTTCGTCGTATTATGGACTTCGATTTTCTTACTGGCAATTTGATCACTCATGCGTACACTCCTTACAGTTTTATACAATTTTAAAACTTGAATACTTCCCAAGTATAGACCTAACAAAATAAAACTTCAACCGTTTAGACCAATTTAATAGTTTGTACAGAAAAAACTGTACGTACAATAATTATTATAAATTGCTTTTTTTCATCGAATATAATACGCTAGATTAAAATAACTGGATTGGCTTACGTATGCCGATGACAGTGGAGGGAAAACTTGCATGAACGGTAAAGAAAGACTTGAAAAAACGCGTGAGCGGATTATTGAATCCATCGCACAAAATATCCATCTTTATGGCCTTACACCTTCTTCCGGAAGGCAGTTTGCCACTATGTTTTTTCATAATGAGCCGTTGACATTAGACGATATGACGGAAGAACTCGGGATGAGCAAAACGAGCATGAGCACTTCTGTACGAGCATTATCCGATTTAAAATTAGTCGAGCGTGCTTGGAAAAAAGGAGTTCGAAAAGATCTCTATCAAGTAACCGATGATTGGTATCAAAGCTTCATTGATTTATTTACAATTAAGTGGAGAAAATCGGTTAACCAGCATTCCATCGCAGTTCGCAGGTCATTAGCTGAGCTCGAAGAATTAGTCGTAGATCCATCTGTTAGTGAAGAAGTAAAAGAGCTTGCCCATATAGATATTGGAAAATTACAGTACATGCGTGATTACTACGAATGGCTCGACCGACTTGTTGACGCCTTTGAAGATCATGATATTTTTAATCTAGTGCCGATTAAAAAACCATAGTAAAAAGCCACTTCATCAGACAGACTCGTCTGACGAAGTGGCTTTTATATTTAGTGAATGAACTTGCGCTGACAGTTTTACCTTGTTCACTGACAGTTTTACCACTTTCACTGACAGTTCTAGCTTTTACACTGACAGCTTTACCGTGTTCACTGACAGTTCGCGCTTACGCTGACAGTTTTACCACTTTCACTGACAGTTCTTACTTTTACACTGACAGTTTTACTGTGTTCACCGACAGTTCGCGCTTACACTGACAGTTTTACCGCCTTCACTGACAGTTCTTACTTTTACACTGACAGTTTCACCGTGTTCACTGACAGTTCCAACTTTTACACCGACAGTTTCACCGTGTTCACTGACAGCTCCAACTTTTACACTGACAGTTTTACCACTTTCACTGACAGTTCTAGCTTTTACACTGACAGCTTTACCGTGTTCACTGACAGTTCGCGCTTACGCTGACAGTTTTACCACTTTCACTGACAGTTCTAGCTTTTACACTTACAGTTTCACCGTTTTCACTGACAGTTCGCGTTTGCGCTGACAGTTTTACCGCCTTCACTGACAGTTCTAGCTTTTACACTTACAGCTTCACCGTTTTCACCGACAGTTCGCGTTTGCGCTGACAGTTTCACCGCCTTCACTGACAGTCCCAGCTTTTACACTGACAGCTTCACCGTTTTCACTGACAGTCCGCGTTTGCGCTGACAGTTTTACCGCCTTCACTGACAGTTCGCGTTTGCGCTGACAGCTTCACCGTTTTCACCGACAGTTCGCGTTTGCGCTGACAGTTTCACATCTGATGATCATGCTACTAGCTTTTTAAAACTCTTTTTCAAACCATTATAACCATTGTCTCCAAATGGCTGTAACTCCTCTAGCCATTTATCCAACAGCATCTCAAGAATCTTCTTTTTATTAACCCCTTTCCAGTCTTTTTCATCGACTACTTCTAACTCCATAAATTCAAACTGTTCTTTCCCATAAACATCCCAATCCGCCTGCAGTTCCTTCTGGTTACCAACGCCATTGTTCAAGCTAAATTTTAAGCCATTCAAAGTTTTAAAGTTCGGTGTGGAGCCGACAAATATTTTTCCGTTCGTCAAATTCTTAATTTGGAAAATACCATAACTTACTTTTTCCTCTTTCGCCTTCAATTTCATTTCTTTTTTAAAATCCATTTCGCTACCCTCTCCATCTGCTAAATTAGACACAAGACGATACTCGCTGCCCTCGTCATTGCGCGTCAGCCAACCACGATCGACCAACTCTCGCCGTAACAGCATATAATCCTCAAAGATATCCACTAAAATCTCATTGACTTCTTTTTCTGCATAGACTTTTCTAGATTTAAATAACAACGCCACTTCCGCCACTAACTGTTCTCTCTCATATTCTTTCAACTGATACGATGTCAAACGCCCATCCTCTTCCGAGAAATAACGTTTCAGTTCTGTCGGAGGTTCAAATGATTTGTCAATCGGCTTATGACTAATTGGTTCGCTCACTAGTAATTCTTGCTGCTGTTTCAATAAATTCATGACAGCCACAAGCGTTTTTGCCTGTTTCTCCTTCTTCCGTAATGCAAAGCGATGATTGCGAATCGTTGATAGGCTACCAATTTGTAGCTCCTGCTGAATTTCCTTATCTGACTTCCCTGCATAAATCAAAGACAACAGTTTCGTTTGCTGGTCGGATAAACCCGTACTTTCCCTGCCCCCGGACAATAGGTGTTCAAAAACAGAGCCATGCGCCACCTCAATATGATGCTCCATATAGCGCCAGTCTTCAAAAAGCACCTCCCCAACAGGGTAAATGACTCCTTTAGCCACCTTTTTATCGCAAAACAGACAGCAATAGTCACGATTTTCTTCCACGTAGCCCATTTCCATTACTTCTATAGATAAATTCTCCGATATATCCATATAAATAAACACACCCCACTTAAATCTTATTTAATATAGACAATAATACATTACGTCTATAAATTAAGCAAATTCCATTCAAAACAAAAACCGTACCCCATAGGATACGGCTTTCTAGCTATTTACTATACAATTCATCCATTACGCACTCGTCTAGCAAAATCAACAAACTGGAACTTATCTGGACGATGACGAGATTCTGTATACTGAAACAAACTTGTATCCTCCAAGTACACCCTACTTTTAATGACCACAACATTAGTATGATGCCCCAAATCCAACAATTCCCGATCCTCTGGTGTAGGCTCTTCCACAATGATTTCTTTTCGAGCATAACTGATTTTCAACTGTAGCTCATTCTCCAAATACTCATAAATAGAATCCTCACAAACCTCTTTCGTCAGTATCGGAATGAAGTCTTTGTTAAAATAATCTTTATCCAAAATGACTTTTTCGCCGGAAATCTCTCTAATTCGAACAACTTTCCATACGGGTTCGTTCACTTTCACGTCCAATTTAGACTGCAGCTTTTGATCAGCCTTCACAATAGAAAGTTCGTTGACGATTGTATGCGTTGGAAACTTCAAATTGGTGGCTAACTCTTTAAAACTAACAATTCCGGAAACGGGAAAATCGAATGTATTGCGACTAATAATAACGGAACCTTTGCCGCGGACTTTTTGAATATAACCATCTTGCGCCAATAATTCTAGCGCTTTCCGAATAGTTTCGCGTGAAGCCTCATACGTCTGCGCTAGACTATTTTCCGAAGGAAGCATCGTCGAGTCGCCCCAATATTTCGTCGTTGTTTTATTTACTAAATCATGATAAATCGTTAAATACTTTTCCATTACTCTACCTCATTATCTTACATAATACACAACCGATTCATAAGGTCTTACTGTTAATTTTTCAAATATGGTCGAGGAATCTGGATAATTAGAAAGAATTATCGTTGCCTCTTCCATCCCCTCTACGGGAATATCGACGGTAACTTCTTCCCCGTAAAAATTGCTCACCACAAGCAATTTTTCATTATTCCAATTACGCTTATACGCATAAATATGTGGATGCTCCAGCAGAAGCGGCTGATAATCGCCTGCTACTATAATAGCATATTTCTTCCTCAAAGCGATTAACTGTTGATAATGATAAAAAATGGAGTTTTTATTTACTAGTGCTTGCTCCACATTAATAGCTGGATAATTAGCCGTCACAGGAATCCAAGGCGTCCCCGTCGTAAATCCAGCTTGAGGTTCAGCTGACCATTGCATAGGCGTTCTCGCGTTATCCCGTGATTTCTGTTGTAAAATGCCTATGATTTCTTGCTCTGACTTACCTTCATTTTGCATGGACTGATAAGCATTTAATGACTCAACATCACGGTAACCATCGATCGTCGCGAAATTATGATTGGTCATGCCTATTTCTTCACCTTGATAAATATAAGGCGTACCATTCATCATGTGTAGCGTTGTCGCAAGCATTTTGGCTGATTGCTCACGATACTTACCATCATCGCCAAGTCTAGACACAATACGCGGCTGATCATGATTGCACCAAAACAGCGCATTCCAGCCGTTTCCTTCATGCATACCGACTTGCCAATGCGTGAGAATTTCCTTCAACTGCATAAAGTCAAAGGGCGCCTTCGTCCATTTTTCACCATTCGGATAATCAACCTTCAAATGATGAAACTGAAATGTCATATCCAGCTCTTTTCGATCTGCTTGCGTATACAAAATACAACTATCCAACGTTGTTGAAGACATTTCCCCAACGGTTATTAATTGATAAGGAGTCAAAACAGCTTCATTCATCTCCTGTAAATACTCATGAATTCTTGGCCCATCCGTGTAAAACCGTCGTCCATCTCCAATATCATCGTTCGGAAATTGTTGATCTTTGGAAATTAAATTGATGACATCCAGCCGGAACCCATCGATACCTTTTTCCGCCCAGAAGCCCATCATGTCATATAACTTTTTACGAACCGCTTCATTTTCCCAATTTAAATCTGCCTGCGTCTTGTCGAATAAGTGTAAATAGTATTGACCACTTTGTTCGTCATACCCCCAAGCAGAGCCACCAAATTTCGACTGCCAATTATTCGGCTCCTTGCCATCGACGCCGTCTTTCCAAATATAGAAGTCACGATACTCACTATCCTTGGAACTAGCGGACTGCTTAAACCATTCATGTTCAGTCGATGTATGGTTAATGACCAAATCCATGATGAGACGCATCCCACGTTTATGCGTCTCGTCTAGTAACTTCTCAAAATCCTCCATGGTGCCATAGGACTCGTCAATTGCATAATAATCACTAATATCATAGCCATTATCATTCTGCGGGGACTGATAGATAGGTGTTAGCCAAATCACATCGACCCCTAATTCTTGTAGATAATCTAATTTGTCCATCACGCCTCTAATATCGCCAGTACCCTTGCCCGTCGTATCGTTAAAGCTTTTCGGATAAATTTGATAAACGACTGCTTCTTTCCACCACTCGCTATTCATCTAGAAACACCTCATTCTGCTACTATTAATCTTTATTTCGTTTTGCAATCAAAAATGTAATGACAAACGGTACGACAATGACAACGGCCATGCCAATACCAAATGCAACCCAGCCACTCGGTACGATAGATAATATGCCCGGTACACCACCCACACCGATTGAAGTCGCTTGAACTTTTTGCAAGGTAATAAATGCTGCCGCTATGGACGACCCAATCACAGCTGCTATAAATGGATATCTAAATCGTAAATTCACCCCAAACATAGCTGGTTCTGTAATCCCAAGCCATGCAGAAAGACCGGATGTCCCTGACAAGCCTCGTAACTTCTCATCTTTCGTTGCTAGCATCATCGCAAATGCCGCGGAGCCCTGTGCGATATTTGATAGTGCTAAAATAGGCCACAAGAATGTAAAACCAGTGCTACCAATCAACTGTAAATCTACTGCTAGGAATGTATGGTGCATACCTGTAATGACTAATGGCGCATAAATTGCTCCATAAACTAAACCACCCAAAATCGCATACGAATCAAATATAGCGACCAAACCATCTGTAATAAAATTACCAATTGTAAAAGTAATAGGTCCAATAACGATAAATGTCAAAACACCCGTCACTAATAAAGCAATCGGTGCAACGACTAACAAATGCAAGGAATCCATAACACGTTTTTTAAGAAATATCTCCATTTTCGCTAATATCCACGATGCAAATAATACAGGTAATACTTGACCTTGATAGCCAATCTTATTCACTTCTAATCCAAATAAGTTCCACGTTGGAATACTATCATTGGCCAATGCCTCACCATACCCCCATGCATTCAACAAATCAGGATGTACTAAAATCAGACCAATGACAATTCCGAGTAATTCATTGCCGCCAAATCGTTTGACGGCGGACCACCCTATTAAGGCTGGTAAAAAGACAAATGCAGTATTAGCAATAATATTAATCATATCAGCCACGCCTGCCCATTGCTGATGCACCTCAATGAGTGACTGCGTTTCATAGAAGATCCCTTTATTCGCAAGAATATTATTAATCCCCATTAATAGACCCGCCGTCACAATTGCCGGTAAAATTGGAATGAAAATATCAGCCAGCGTTTTAATGGCGCGCTGTAAAGGATTTTGCTTTTTAGCAGCTGCGTTCTTCACTTGCTCTTTTGTCGCCCCAGCCATTCCAGTTTCCTGTGTCATAGCAGCATGCACTTTATCAACTGTTCCCTGACCAACTACGACTTGGAATTGACCGTTCGCTGAAAATACACCCTTAACGATTTTCATATCCTCTAATGCTTTTTTATCAACTTTCCCCTCGTCATTCAAAGCAAAGCGCAGTCGAGTAACGCAATGTGTAACCGCGGCAATATTTTCTTTACCACCAACCGCTTCAACAATATCACTTGCTTCTTTTGAATATTCCATCCCTATTCCCCCTCGTAAAAGTTAGTTCAAATACACAGTCATGACTATCGATTGACCTGCGATAACTGTCGTTTCTTTACTAATGTCAAAACTTTTCACAACGTCACCATTTGTCAACACGACAGGTGTAATGGTACTACTAGCCTTGTCGTTGATGATCGCCATATCAAATGTAATCAGCTTATCGCCCATCTTCACTTGGTCTCCCTGTTTAACAAACGCCTCGAATCCCTCTCCTTGAAGAGACACAGTGTCCAATCCAATGTGAATTAACACTTCAAGGCCAGACGCGTTGCGCAGTCCAATCGCATGCTTCGTAGGAAATAGTTGAACAATTTCACCATCAAATGGCGCTACAACAATTCCCTCACTCGGTTCGATGGCAATCCCTTCACCTACCATTTTTCCCGCAAATACCGGATCAGGTACTTCCTCCAGCTGACGCAGTGTTCCACTTAGTGGAGCCATCACTACTTGTTCTTTCGACTGCACTTTTTTACCGAATAGTTTTCCAAACATTTATTACCCTCCACTCTTGTATATACATGTATTACATTTATAATAACCTGTACATACATGTTTTGCAACCGTTTTCAAAAAATAAATGAATCTGCGAGTGCCACACACGGCATTTAGGGGGAATAAGGCTTAAAAAAAGCATGTGCACACTCTAAGTTCAAGTGTACACATGCTTGATGCATTCCTATCCCTATTCAGTTAATTTCGATACTGTTGCTTGCAGCTCAACCTCAACATTCCCCTTAATCGCTCGGCTAATCATGCAGGATGTTTCCGCTTTTTCAGCCAATTTTTGCGCGAGTACCTCATCTTTTTCTGTTGCATCTAGCTTCAAAATAATATGCGGTTTATGGATAATTTTTTGATAGGTAATGACACCATTTGTCACATCGACAATACCAACAGACTCCATCGTCAATGCTTCTTTCTCTAGCTTGCTGCGCTCCATCATAGCTGCCAGTGTAATAATATAACAAGTTGCCGCTGCCCCTAACAGCATTTCATCTGGATTAGTACCAATCCCCGGCCCATCCATTTCAGGTGGAATCGACACTTCTGTTATTAAATTCCCTGCTTCAATGGTCCCTACATCATTGCGCAAACCCGGCCAGTTTGCTGTTAAATGAAAGTGGTGCTCTGCCATTTTTAAATCCCTCCAATGAAAGTTTGTATGATGATTCTAATTATACAATGGATCACAGGCATTTCACGGAAGTCGCCGGTAAATTAGAGGAACTCACCGGTATTCCACGCAAACTCGCCTTTCATTCCATTCAAAAAACCATTCACGACGCCGTGAATGGCCCCAACTCATCATTATTCAGCAAACACCTGACGCCACTCATCTTTCTTCGCTAACATCTCTTTCGCCAGCTGTTGAGCACCTTCTAGGCTATGACTCGCCGCCCATCCACACTGTACTTCATTACATGCCGGAACTTCAGTCGCGACGACTACATCCTGTAATGTCTTTTCCAAAATCACTAAAATATCCTCGTAATCATCATGATTAATAACGGATAAATAAAAACCCGTTTGACAACCCATTGGACTTAAGTCAACCACTTGGTCCGAGTGATTACGAATATTTTCTGCCATTAAATGTTCAATCGAATGTAAAGCTGGCATTTCCATATGCTCTTTGTTTGGCTGTTTAAAACGTACATCGTATTTATATACAACGTCACCATGACTACCTTGTTTTGTACCTGCCAACCGGACAAATGGCGCCGCAACCTTTGTATGATCTAAATTAAAACTTTCCACATTCATCTTCACCATCATAATTCCCCCTCTAATTATTAAATCTATTATTCCGACTCATCTACTCTACTTAATATTCTAGTTATAACACAATTCCAATTTGAATGCCAACTTACTTTATTCAGAAACAAAAAACCTCCTGACATATTCGCCAAGGAGGTCTCCTATTATTATTCCACTACCACGGTATATACTTCATGCTCATGCAAATCTTTATCATCTTCAACATGAATTTGTATACTATACGTTCCTGCTTCCTCAAATGCATGGGTATAAGCATATTCACCTGCTTCAGATTCTACAGCCGTAATCCAATCATGTTTGTCGGGATTTGCTTCACTCCATATTTCATACCGGACACGTGCTTTTTCAAGCGGTTTTCCATCAATTTGTAAATGAACGACAAGACCAAATTCTTCATCAGTCTTTACGTTCTCCGGTTCTACGAAATGCATCGAGAATCCTTCCGCGTGCCCATGATGATGTTCTTCTCCATGATGATCTTCGCTGTCATGCTCTTCCACGCTCTGCGCACCGCTACCAACAATTACTTCCTTCATCGGCATCGTATGCAAGCCTCTCGCTGTTACATGTACTTGAACATGGAATAATCCATCATGATCGAAAGTTGTTTCCGCTGTATACAAGCCGTCTTTTTCATTAACCGATTCAATCTTCATACTGTCGGCTTTCTTGCCTTCTTCCCAAAATTCAAATAGTACTTCATCGGCATCTTCCACTTTTTCATCGCCTTGCGTCACGACTGCCGCCATGTTCACAGTGCCACCGACTTCCACTTTTTCCGTCACCGTCAAATCCACAATAATCGGTTGAGGTACTTCATCTACAGTTACATCTTGCGGTTTCTCATTACCACATGCTGCCATCGTCGCCAGCACGAGCCCCACCATTAACATCCATAATTTTCGTTTCATTCAAATTCCCTCCACTGCTATTTTCCTTAACTTCAGCTCACAAATTCAGTATGATTATATATGATAAGTAAGAAGTAAATGTGAAGTTTATAATTTCACACAGTCTTCACATCTATTTGAGAAAATAATGGATGGATAAATCTCTTTTATCAATTAGGCCGAGGCGTAATTGCGTTCGAATTTTGAATTGTCCCGCAGCGACTTATTTTAAAGTAGATAGTTTCTGCCAAATCAAGTGAAACGAGGTTATTTTATGAATAAATCAACGATTATGATTATAGACGATGAGGAACAAATGCGACAGCTGATTAGAACTTTATTAGAAAAGGAAGGATATAATGTTGTCGAAGCAACAGATGGTGTACATGCACTATTTTTAATCGATAAAACAGCTCCACAATTATTGATTGTTGACGTTATGATGCCCTATATGGACGGCTTTACATTCGCACGTGAGGTCAAGCGTAGTTCCGACGTTCCACTTATTTTTCTATCTGCAAAAGGAGAAGAATGGGATAAGGTTCAAGGCTTGAAATTAGGCGGGGACGATTATATCGTTAAACCATTTTTACCTGGAGAGCTTTTAGCCAGAGTCGAATCTGTATTAAGACGTTCTTATCAAAACAAACCCCTCACCGATATTTTGAAAGTCGGGCCTATCGTCATTGATAGCGAAGCCCATACAGTTACATTAAACGGTACTCAGCTATCACTCACGCCGAAGGAATTTGGCATGCTTCATTTACTCGTGAAAAATAAAGGCCGCGTTTATACGCGTGAACAGCTACTCCAGCTGATTTGGGGAGAGGATCACCAGAGCAGTGCACGAACTGTTGATACGCATATCAAGACGTTACGCCTTAAAATGGGTAGTGAAGGAGATTTAATTGAAACCGTTTGGGGTCTCGGCTATAAATTCGAGGTGTAATATGAAAAACCTAACATTAAGTAAAAAAATCTTACTTGTACTTGGTTCTAGCATCGGGTTTTCCATTCTGTTTTCCTTTTTCTTCATTTATTATTTATATTCAAAATTATATTTAACGAGTATTGAAGAAGCCATCATCTATCAGGGGCAAAAAACGGCGGCGCATTACCATTATGGGGAATTAAGTGAAGAAATCATTGATAAAATTCAATGGTATAACGTCATTTCAGAATATGAAATTATTGTTGTCGATAACTTGGAAGAGCTTACTACCTCTTTCCCTTATAAAATAAATTATGAAACACTTGTCGATGCCGAGGACAAACTAATCTTAGAGCAAGGGGCATTCGTTTTAAAAGAAGGATTTGTCGAAGAGCTAGACCGTGAAATAATAGGGGCTATTTTCCCCATTAAAGGAGAAGACGGGCTGCTTGGCTTCATTTACATTTATGTGCCCCTTGCGGCCATTCAAGATGTGTTCCGGGAGAGTATTCCGCTCCTCATTATTGTCGGGATTCTATTTTTCTTCATTCTTTTTCTTGCCGTCAATCGTGTATGGCAATCTTTGTTCAAGCCTATTCAAGAACTACAGCAGCTTTCCGTTGAAGTGTCAAAGGGCAATTATTCGAAACGTATTGAAACGACAAGCAATGATGAGCTTGGCCAACTGACCGAGGCGTTCAACTCCATGAGCCTGTCGCTGGAACAGCAAGAGGTACGGAAAAAGGAATTCATTTCAAATATTGTCCATGAGCTACGCACACCGTTAACCTATATTGGCGGCTACACGCATGTGCTGAAAGAAAAAATCTATTCTTCACCAGAAGAAGCAGAAAACTATTTGACAACAATTGAAAAAGAAACAATACGACTCAACAAGCTCATCAATGATTTAATCGAACTAAATCATCTACAAGAAGATATGTACACCATCGACAGTCAGCCTATCGCCATTGCACAATTACTAGTTGATACGATTGATCTTTTCGCCATTCATCTCACAGAAAAAGAATTGCGATTAGAATTAAATATCGGAGAAGACCTCATTATTATGGGCGATTCAAAAAGAATCCAACAAGTTTTTTATAATACAATTGACAATGCCATTAAGTATTCCAGCCCTAATGGAGCTATTGCCATTATGCTTAAAGAGGATGATCATGATTTTGTTCAATTTAAGGTGACGAATACTGGCACTCATATCAATGACGCAGACCTTAAGCGAATTGGCGAGCGCTTTTTCCGTACCGATAAAGCAAGGACCCGGACAACCGGAGGAACCGGCTTAGGCATCACCATCGTCAAGGAGATTATCCGCTTACACGAGGGCCAATTTACGATGACCAGCGATGCCATAGAGGGAACAACAGTTATGATTCAATTACCAGGTTTACCAACGGAGGAGAAAGAAGAAATCATATGAAAAAAATAATTGGTCTACTCTTTTTTGTTGTCTTTACGCTATCGCTATCAGCCTGTGGCACCAAACCTGTAACGAGTAAGCCAATCCCCCCCTTTTCTTTTACTAATCAAGATGGGCGAGCCTTTGGAACTGACGAGTTATCCGATACTATTTGGATTGCCGACTTTATCTTCACGGAATGTCAGACGGTTTGCCTGCCGATGATGGCTGAAACGGCTGGCTTGCAGCAACAATTCAAAGAACAAGGCTTACAGGTTCAATTCGTGTCATTTACAGTCGATCCAACAGTCGATTCGCCCGAGATATTAAAAGACTACATTGGGCAATATACAGATGATGAATCCAATTGGCATATGCTGACAGGCTATTCCCAGAAGGAAATTGAAGCTTTTGCAAGGGACAAATTCAAAACGATTATTATAAAGCCCGAATCATCCCATCAAGTTCTTCATGGTACTAGTTTTTATTTAGTCAATCAACAGGGGATTGTTTTGAAAGAATATAATTACGCTAACTCATCCTATAGTGATGAGTTGCTAAAGGATATCAAGAAGTTAAGCAATTCCTAATCGTACGCACTAGACAATGAAATAACATGTCTAGTGTTTTTTTAACCAATTTTTCAAAATATATGTTTTTTTGTTATTATAATAAAACACTTCAAATTTTATACTAATTTACCGATAGTAAATAAGTAACGTAGATTTAACAATAATATAATCTATACATAACTAGGAGGTAAGTCATCTTAACTATTCATTCGCTTAGTAAACAGTATATTGAAGGTTCTTGGAGAGATGGAACAAGTGAAAATACCCTTATTATTAGTAATCCATACAACAAAGAAGTACTTTCTACTATTAAAATGGCCACAATCCATGACGTAGATCAGGCATACAAAGCTGCTTTAGCAGCAAAAGAACAATGGGACAAAGTAAACCCTTACCAAAAACGAACCATCCTCGAAAAAGCAGTCCACTATATCGAGCAGCATGAGGAAGAAATCACCGAAATCATCATCGATGAGTTAGGTGGGACTCGGTTGAAAGCCGCGTTCGAAATTGGACTTGTTAAAAATATGATTAAAGAAGCAGCTACCTTCCCACTCAGAATGGAAGGCAAAATTCTACCTTCCATCGAAGATAACAAGGAGAACAGGTTATACCGCATTCCGGTTGGTGTCGTCGGTGTCATTAGTCCATTCAACTTCCCTTTCTTCTTATCAATGAAGTCCGTAGCACCTGCTCTCGGTGCAGGAAATGGCGTGGTCTTGAAACCACATGAAGAAACGCCAGTTACCGGCGGAACACTGATTGCAAAAATTTTCGAGGAAGCAGGCATTCCCAAAGGTTTGTTAAATGTCGTCGTAGCAGATATTCAAGAAATTGGTGATACATTTGTTGAACATCCGATTCCACGAATTATTTCGTTTACCGGCTCTACAAAAGTCGGGAGTCACATCGGGCAAGTAGCCATTAAAAACTTCAAAAAACCGATTTTAGAATTAGGTGGAAACAGTGCCTTTATCATTATGGATGATGCCGATATCGACTACGCTGTAAACGCTGCAACATTTAGTCGTTTTACCCACCAAGGTCAAATTTGTATGTCCGCCAATCGCATTCTTGTTCATAAACCAATCTATCAGAAATTCTTGAAGCAATATAAAGAAAAAGTATCCTCATTAAAAGTTGGAGACCCAAGAGATCCTGAAACAATTATTGGACCTGTCGTAAATGACCGCCAAGCTGCCAACCTTCAATCGATTATTAACAAAGGTGTCGAACAAGGTGCTTCCGTCTTGCTTGAAGGAAAAATTTCAGGCAATATGGTCGAACCCACTATTCTAACAGATGTAACACCCCAAATGCTCATTGCACAAGAAGAGCTATTCGGACCGGTCGTTTGTGTCATTCCATTTGAAACAGAAGAGGAAGCCATTGCAATTGCGAATGATACCCGTTTTGGCTTAAGTGGAGCAATCCATACGTCTAGTATTGAACGTGGAGTCGAAATGGCCAAGAAAATTCATACCGGCATGATTCATGTGAATGACATTACAATCAATGATGAGCCCATTGTAGCTTTCGGTGGAGAAAACCAGTCCGGAATCGGCCGATTAAATGGACAATGGAGCCTAGATGAGTTCACAACAATGAAATGGATTTCTGTCAATTACGGCAAAAGAAACTTTCCATATTAAAAATAGAGGAGTTAGAAAATAATGGTTTATGAAGCAAAAAATACTGATTCGGCAATAGAACTATTGGAAGCGTTTCAAAAAGTAGCGCCCTATTTAAACAAACTCATACAAGATGATATTACAGTCGGTATTTACGATACCAAACAGCTTTTATTGAATATCCCAGGTGAAACATTTGCCTTGAATGTCAAGGCCGGTGATCCACTCGCACCTGGCGATATTATTACAGATGCCATCAAGTACAATCAAGCAAAATCCGCAATGGTTCCGAAAGAACTTTTCGGATTTCCACTTATCGCTCGCGCTATTCCTTTACATGATAAGACCGGAAAAGTAATTGGTGGTGTCGGAATTGGGACAAGTCTAGAGAAATCCAATGACTTATTCGTCGTAGCGGAAAGCCTTTCCGCAATCGTTGAACAGACAGCTGCTTCTCTTGAAGAAATAGCTGGCTCCGTTACAGAACTTGCGAATCGAGTCACAGAGATTTCGACACTTATGAATGAGGTCAGTTCAGGTGCAACTAAAATCGGACAAGTGTCCACTGTCGTAAGAGGACTTTCTGATCAAAGTAATTTACTCGGTTTGAATGCTGCCATCGAAGCTGCAAGAGCTGGTGAGGCCGGCAAAGGATTTTCCGTTGTCGCTGATGAAATCCGTAAACTTGCAACCAATTCAAAAGAAAATGTTGGCCAAATCGACGACTTAACCAAAAATATTTCAAGTTCAATCAAAAACTTGAATAATGCATTTTCTGGGATCCATGAATTGACTACCAATCAAGCTGCATCAATTGAGGAAATTTCTGCGACTGTACAAGAAATCAACCACAATGCTCAAAATCTATCTGCAATGGCCGAAAACTCTTTAGTCAATTAATCGTAAAAAATATAAAGCAGCTCTTGGATTTCATTATCCAAGAGCTGCTTTATTATTTTTTCTGTAAACGAGATTTCATAAAGCCAATCAAAGCAGGTAGAACAGATATAAAAATGATTAGTAATAGGACTGTTGAAAAATTTTCTTTAATAATAGGAATATTACCAAAGAAATAACCTGCCATTGTACAAATTCCTACCCAAAGAGCTGCACCTACGACATTGTAAAAAAAGAAATAGCTATAATTCATGCGACTAGCTCCCGCAACAAAAGGGATAAATGTACGGACGAACGGCATAAAGCGTGCGATGACAATCGTTTTACCGCCATGTCGATTAAAGAAATTTTCTGCCTTGTTCATTTTCTCTTGATCGATCACCCTACCCATAAAGCTATTCGGTGAGATTGCTGTCCCAACTTTTTTACCAATTTGATAGTTTACTGTATCACCAATGACAGCTGCCACAAAGAATACAATGATAAGCAAGACAATGTTAAAGGCATCCATTGCCGCAAGTGCTCCACCCGCAAATAATAAAGAATCACCCGGTAAAAAAGGAAAAATAACAATACCAGTCTCTACAAAGACGATTAAAAATAAAATTACATATGACCATGAGCCAAATTGTTGAATGATTTCAACCAAATGCTGATCGATATGCAAAATAAAGCTAATTAAGTTCTGAATGATTGTCATGTATGTACTCACTTTCACAATTATTTGTTGAATCAGCTGTATCATACTTACCTCAGCGTAATGACGTCCAGATTTTGAATTAAGCCCAGCTCATACAACCATTAATCTAGGACGCCGCGGACTTAGTCTAAGTTCCCCTAATCAGCAGAGGACTTCTGCTGATTCAAGGTAAGTCAGCCTTATTCATCATACTTCTTTCTACCGAAGTTGTCACGATGCAGATTAATTAACCACTCTCCTATTTTTTCGTATATAGTAATAGTATCTTATGATTGAGAGGGGCTAAAACATGCTTACAGTAGAACAATTACATGCAATTGAAGTTCTTCAAAAAGAATGCGAGCAAGCAGACACTATTCAACTTAAACTAAACTGGGATATGTTGCGACAAAGAGATGACCTCAGCATGGATTTTTTTCACGAAGAAAATGGACAACTCATTGCTTATTTAGCTTTATATGGCTTTGGCTCAACAGTAGAAGTTTGTGGGATGGTCAAGCCGAGCGATAGAAGAAATCAGCACTTTTCGAACCTTTGGCAACAAGCACTTCGAGTAATTGAAGAAAAAGGCTTTGAGAAGATTTTATTGAACGCTTCAGCCTCTTCAACCTCTGCTAAAGCATGGTTAGTCACTCAACCGTGCATGTATACCTTTTCAGAGTTTCAAATGTGCTGGGCAAAGCAACCACTCGAAGAAAGTGAGGATATCCTTATTCGGCAAGCATTGCCCGCCGACTCTTCCTTTGAAATACAGCTCGACGTCCTTTCATTCAACATGAGTGAAGAAGATGCGCGACTCCATCATGGAGACATTAAAAATAGGACGGAGGAGAGCCGTTTTATCATCGTAGCTGAAGGCACCGATGTTGGTAAAATTCGAGTGAGTAGAATAGACGGAGAAGCCTATATTTATGGTTTTGCCATTTTACCTGAATTCCAAGGCAAAGGCTATGGAGGAAAAGCACTCCGTAACGTCGTCAAGCAACAACACGAAGCAGGGTATAGTGTTGGACTTGATGTCGAGGTAAAAAATAACCATGCCCTTCGGCTATATGAATCCATCGGCTTCAAGACTGTTCAAGCTCAGGATTATTATTTGTGGAACTAGCATAGCCTCCCTGCTCACTCGGGGAGGCTACCCTATCTCCAATATATCTTATTTATGCTTCCGTAATACGAACATAAGGATTGTTATCATTGTAAACGCAATAAACGCCAAAAATGGAATCGTCACAAAGCCAAACCAGTTAATATATTGTCCTGAACAGGGCACTCCACTCGTACACGTGCTGAATTCATGCAAGGAAGGTAGCTTCTGCAATGCATAATGATAACCGGAAACCAGCATACCTACGAGAGACATCGGAAGCACATATTTATAGATTTCTCGGTCATTGCGATAAAATGCCAGACCTAAGAAAAGTACTAAAGGGTACATTAAAATACGCTGATACCAGCATAGTGTACAGGGCACAAAGCCCATCCGTTCACTAAAGAACAAACTCCCTACCATCGCAATAATAGACGTCGACCAAGCAAAAAGCAACGATTTACTGACCACTAGTAGCTGCCTCTTCCGCCATTTTTATAAAATCATTTATCGTAGCACCTTTAAATTCCTTGCCACCTATAAAGATGGTTGGTGTTGACGATACACCCAAACCATTAGCCGTGCTCATATCCTTCTCCCAAGCTTCTTTTCCCTTACTCTCACCATAAGCTGCCATCACTTTACTCGTTTCCTCTTCACTTGCAACTTTCGCCAGCATGTCTTCCAAAGTTACATCGTTAAATAGAGTTGGTTGTCCTGATTCGGTTGTTTGATTGGCGAACAGTAAATTATGGAATGCCCAAAACGTATCATTGCCCAGTTCCTTGTAGACCGTTTCTGCAAACTGTGCAGCTGTCGTTGAATCCGGGGCAATAAAGGAGAAATTCATAAAGTAGAACTTCGCTTTCCCTGTTTCAACTAACTCCTCATGAATAATTGGAAAGAGTCTATCGTTAAAATCTTTACAACTTGGGCATTTGTAGTCGCCGAATTCAACAATTTCTACTGGAGCTGACGCTTCCCCTAAAAAAGGTTGCCCTTCATAATCAATAACAACAGACTTTTCATTAACACCTGTTAAAACAATGATACCCACGATACAAATAGCAACTAAACCTACAATCCAAAATATTTTCTTAGACAAATTAAAACACTCCTAATTCAAACTACATAATGTAGTGTAATGGGGTAAAAATTTACGCCAACATTAAGGCGTAAATAAACAAAGCACAAATCAAACTAAAGATGGTGAACGATACTAACGCCATCTTCACTGGAAGCTTCCATTCAATTTCCCGTAACGGATTCAGTATATAGTCAATCCGATAATTGACAGACGTATCTGCAAATGATGCGTAAGCAAACGGCATTTTTTCATGTTTACTCACTTTGAGCATCTTTAACAATGCACTACCTAGGTTGACAGACGTCTGCTGTTTTTCAATGGCATATTCATCCGCCAGCAATTCCTTCACAATTCTATATTTCTGATTACACCACTTTAGAATCGGAATATACCACATTATAGACGAACAGAGAGCCATCAAAAAGATGCTAAGTGGATCACGATGTTCTTTATGATACATCTCATGTGAAATGACAGCCTTTAATTCATCTTCTGTTAATAGGTTCATCAAACCTGTCGACAGAACAATTTTGGGCCGTATAAATCCCATCGTAATCGCCAGTGGCGTAGGATGCGAGATGACAATAAATGAATCTTGCCCTTCTCCATAAGTCCGATCCATGTCGATTGTCAGCCTATTTTCTCTATATTGCTCAAACCGCTTTTTCATACGTACAGCATGATAGAATTGTGACGCTATTTTCCACAGTGTAAAAAACAATGTATAAATGACGAGTACATCAAGTACATAATCAAGTGAGGACAATCCGATTGCTTTCATCCAACTATGACAGGCGGCGACAAGATTATATCGAACGTTCCAGCCTACTACCTTTGCGATGAAATATAAAACCATTTGCAAAAAAATCGTTCCAGAAATGATAAGTGACATGATGAGCATTGTAGATGATTGACGTTTGAACATAGGCTACTTGTCCTTTTTCAATTCTTTAATTTTCGCCTCAAGTTTAGCGACAAGATCATCATCTACATCTTCCAGCGCATCTAACATATGACTGACGACAACACTTCCGAACTCGTCCATCAGCTCATTGGTCATTTCCTTTGATTGTGTATTCAAAAACTCATCTCGCGAAAGAATCGGTTTATACATAGATGATCTTCCTTCTGCTCTCTTTTGAAGAATGCCCTTATCAACCAATCGATTCATAACCGTCATGACTGTATTGAAATTCGTTAGTTTTTCCTGTTCAAGCACTTGCTGGACATCTTTAATAGTCATTTCCACATCGTTCCATAAAACGTCCATAATTTTCGCTTCAAGCGGTCCGAAAAAACGATTCAGCCCACTTTCATTCATTTTGAATTTACGAATTCTCACGATCTGCTCACCTCACACTACTCATTGTAGTTTGATAAATTTATCTCGTCAAGAATTGTTAGTTAAAAACAGTCCATTTAACAAATTTGTAACATCTTCCGACTGCTATTTAGATGAAAGACTGATACACTACATCATGTAGTCTATTTGAAAAGGAGAAATATATCAATGACAAACAAACGAATCATTATCGGCATTGTCGTTTCAGCGATTTTAGTCATTTCACTCATTGTCCTGATGACAAACAAAAACTCAACTTATGAAACATACGATACGGACAGTTTACCTCGAGTAGGAGCAGTACATCTAGGTGTCTCTGATTTAGAACGTGCTGTTGAATTTTATCAGCACATGATTGGATTCGATATTTTAACGCAAGAGGCGAACAAAGTGACATTAACAGCTGATGGAATCACTCCTTTACTCTTATTAGAAGAAGTGAATGATTCCGTGGAAAGGCCCCCTGGAACAACAGGTCTCTATCATTTTGCAATTCTATTTCCAGATCGATCAAGTTTAGCAAATGCACTTCTCCATTTAGCTGAAAACGAATATCCTATGCAAGGTGCAGCTAACCATCAGTATAGCGATGCCCTCTATCTTGCAGACCCTGATAATAACGGGATTGAACTCTATGTGGACTATCCTTCTGAAAAGTGGGAACGTGATGCTGACGGCGGCTATGTAGGTGGTTCATATCCAATTGATGTTGAGGGATTGGTTAATGAGGCAAACCCTCCTTGGACAGGCCTACCAGACCGCACACGGATTGGGCATATGCATTTGCAAGTTGCCGAACTTGAACTGGTTGAACAATTTTACGTAGACGGCCTAGGATTTACGATAACGAGTAAAGACAACGGTAGCTTGTTTATCTCCAAAGACAATTATCATCATCATATCGCTTTGAACACATGGTCTGGCAATGGCCTACCCGCACCGCCAGAAAATTCAAGAGGCTTAAAACAGTTTACAATCTTTTTCACACAGCAAGAGATGGATGAAGCGCAGACCCAGCTCAAACGTCTAGATATTCCCTTTGATGCTAGCAATGGAACACTCTCTGTTGTAGACCCTTCTGGAAATGCAATTGAGATTAGAATGCGATCATAAAGACAAGCTGTCTGTCACTCGATTGATTTTTGGAGTGCAGACATTTTTTTTAATCAATTACGCTTCAGCGTAATTGCGTCCAAATTTTGAATTGCGCTTGCGCAATTCACTCCCTTCAAAATTTGTGACATCCGCCGGAGGCTTGGGCCAACAGGATGTTGGTCACTCAGACGTTGCCGCAGGACGCGGCGAACTTAGTCTGAGTTCCCCCAATCCGCAGCAGGGTCGACTTCTGCGGATTCAAGTTAAAACTGGTATGATACGCTTATAGATTTTCCATTATGGGTATCTTAACATTGGAGGGATTCATCATGCATCATTCAAATCGTCAAGCCGTCTGCACGATTACGTACCATTTAGTTGAACGCATTGCTGGTTGGTATGATCAAACAACCAATCGTACCGATCACTGCATTCATCTATATACCGATTCGATTTCAACTACCCAAAATAGCTTCAAATTAGAGCATGTTTTGGATATGTCGTATAAGCCTTTTTCTGGTGGGGCTGGATTGTTTTATTTGCATACAAACCAAGGTGTATTTATGTTTGAGATAGATGCCGACCCGACTTCTTTCATTCAAGCATATAGGAAGTTACAGCAATGATTTCCTTTTTCAATATGTTTAAAATCGGGTCTTTATTGGCAATGATAACATGGACAAATAAACAGGAGGGAATTTTCATTGCCGATCAAACGAACTGTAGAAAATGGACTACAAGCGAAGAAAGAAATTGATGATTTAGTCACGAAAGGGTATACGCATGACGATATCTACGTGTTTGCACATGATAAAAAAAGGGCCAATCACATCAACGATGCTCTCGACACAGAAACAGTTGGCATGAAAGACCAAGGCTTCCTTACCAGCATGAAAAACATGTTCACTTCTCGCGGTGATGAGCTACGCAGTAAAATGGAAGCTACTGGCCTATCGAAGGAAGAAGCTGCGGCTGCCGAAGAAGAGCTGGATCAAGGCAAACTCATCATTATTGCTAAAAAATAACCAATCCCATTCGCTTCCCCCGGCGAATGGGATTTCCATTGTTCTGTCTTTTTCATTATACAATGTATTCATTACACAATTTCCCCTTCATTCGGTATGATAGATACTGAAAGTAGGTGTGATTTATGGACAATAAATTATGGAAGATTGGCTTTTTTACAGGACTAACGTCTTTCGTTCTTCTTATACTTGGTGTGCGTACTGTTTTGGGACAAGAGCTTGAATGGAAAAATTATTTAGCATTCGGGATATTCGGATTGATTGTAGGCGTTTTCTCTTCTCTATTATTATTTTACAAGTTAAAAATTGCTTTTCGAATTTTTATCATTGCTGTCGCACTTGGATTCGTGGAGCTTTTCCGTAGTTTCTTAATGAATACAGGTGGATTTGGTGACTTGGCGGGTATTTTGTCTTTGTTCATCATCTCTTCGTTTGGATTAGGCATTGCCTTTATGGTGCAAGCCGTTGTAATGGTCACGCGGAAGAATAAATAACGTAAATAGCGAAATGCGGAGGGCGCCCGCCTAGATGCGACAGGCATAAGACGAACTAGCGGCGCGGCGCTTTTTTGCCGCATAGCTAGTTCGGCTTATGACCCGAGCATTTGGCGCCCAGAGCTAGACAAAAAGACGCATCCAATTGTGAGGATGCGTCTTTTATTTTCATGATCAAATCGCTTTTTCTTTTTTAATCTGCTTACTACGTAGCTGTCCACATGCCGCATCGATGTCTGTCCCTTGTTCAAGACGGACACCACCATTGATGCCTTTTTTGCGAAGCGCCTTGTAAAATGCATCAATCGCTTCTGGTGTACTACGACGATATTGGTCATGTTCGTCAACCGGGTTGTATGGAATCAGGTTGACGTAGGATAAATGGCGTTTGTTTTCAAGTAGTTTTCCTAATTGCTGCGCCTCCACTACATGATCATTGACGTCTTGTAGCATAATATATTCAAACGTAATTCGGCGGTTTGTCGTTTCCAAATAATAATCAATGGAATCCATCAATGATTCAATTGGGAACGCTTTGTTAATTTTCATAATGCGTGTACGTAGGTCATTATTCGGCGCGTGCAAAGAAACCGCCAAGTTGACTTGGATGTTCTCATTAGCAAACTCCCTGATTTTATGTGGATTTCCACTTGTCGACACCGTAATATGACGTGCACCAATGGCTAGTCCTTTTTGGTCATTGACGACACGAAGGAAATCCATCAAGTTCGTGTAATTGTCGAACGGCTCGCCAATGCCCATGACAACAATATGACTGACACGATCCTCTTGTTCTTTTGCGTCAAGATGGAACTGCACTTTCATAATTTGCTCCACAATTTCGCCCGCGTTTAAATCGCGGCTCTTTTTCAATAATCCACTTGCACAGAAACTACAGCCAATGTTACAGCCGACTTGTGTTGTCACACAAACCGAGTGACCGTAAGGGAATTTCATTAACACCGTCTCGATTAAGTTACCATCCTGCATTTTAAAGAGAAACTTAATCGTTCCATCTGCCGACTCTTGCTTCACCGATTGCTCCAACGTTTGAATCGCAAAATGCTCTTCCAACAATTGAAGGCATTCTTTGTTGACGTTGGTCATTTCCGCAAAGCTTGTGACCCGCTTTTTGTACAACCAATCCCAAACTTGGGATGCACGAAACTTTTTATGTCCTCGCTCTAATAACCATTCTGTCAGTTGTTCCATCGTTAATCCATATATAGAATTCTTCATTAAATACTCCTCATTTCGAAAAATGCAATTCATACATTATACTACAGGAAATTAGATAATGGAACAACTAAATAAATTCAAAAAAAGGTAAGCCCTTCAAAGATTGAAGTGGCTTACCTTTCTTATTTGGTAACTACTTAGGCACCTAAATTGTTTCAAAACTCTCAATATGGTATCTATTTACTAACTCTACTATTGTGACTCTTACCAACAGCGCTCGGCTCCTGGGGATGCCTCCCGCAATGAGCCAGACAGAAAACCGCTGTCAGTCTCATTGCTTCGGCGACCCCAGTAGACGCCTTCGCTGGAAATCACATAAAAATCATAAGTTCATTGTATAGAGAGCGGATTTATTTCCACGCTTCGCAAACAAGATCGTGATATCCTTTCCTCACTCCTCTCCGTCACACGTGGAGAATTCTCTTTCAAATAGAATGATATCTAAGTGGGTTGAACAAATGATACTCGCGAATCTCCAGCGAAGGCGCCTAACAGGGGTAGCCGAAGCGATAAGCCTAATAGTGGTTTTCTATTAGGCTTATCGCGGGAGGCATCCCCTAGCGCCAAGCGTTGTTGATAGAATTTTTTATATCAAAATAGGTACCTAAGTAGTTACCTTATTTGTTCAATATCCCCCTCAACGCCACAACCAATCGTTCCATCTGCACTTTTGTTCCAATCGTCATCCGTAAATAATTATCAATGCCTGGCTTGTTGAAATACCTGACGAGGATGCCTTCTTTTTTCAATTCATTGTATAAAAACTCTGCCGCCACCGTTTCATGACGGGCAAATACAAAGTTTGCTTGCGAAGGGAGGACAGTGAATCCAAGTTGTTCTAATACGACTGTTGTCTCGTTGCGCGTGTCAATGATTTTCGCAGTTATCTCCTTAAAATAAGCTTCATCTTCAAATGCGGCTTGCGCTCCGACAAGCGCCAAACGATCCAATGTATAGGAGTTAAAAGAGTCTTTAATACGAATTAATGCATCGATTAACGAAGCATTCCCCATTGCAAAACCAACACGTAATCCCGCTAACGAACGCGATTTCGATGTCGTCTGAACAACGAGTAAATTATCATACTGCTGAATCAGTTCAGCAGCAGACTTCGTTGCAAAATCAATATAAGCCTCATCAATGATGACTACTTGATCCGGATTATTTTTCACAATTTCCTCAATTTGCACAAGCTCAGCATAAAGACTGGTCGGTGCATTCGGATTCGGTAAAATGACACCGCCCTCGGACTGAAAGAATTTATCGGCCTGCAATGTAAAATCCTCATTCAATGCAACTTCTTCATAAGGAATATCAAATAGTTTGGCATAGACGGGATAAAAACTGTATGTAACGTCTGGAAAACGAATGGGCTGACCTGGTTCAAAAAAGGCCATAAAAGAAAAGGCCAATACCTCGTCCGATCCATTGCCAACGAACACTTCATCAGCAGTGAGTCCATACTGCCGCCCAATCGTTGCGCGTAAATCGTCCGCAGTCGGAGAGGGATACAATTGAAGATGGCCTGCCATCTCCTCTCGAATCGCCTCCAACACTTTTGGACTTGGCGGATATGGGTTTTCATTGGTATTGAGCTTCACAATATCCTGTTGATTCACTTGTTCACCTGGCACATAAGGCTCCGTCCGCTTCACCATGCTGCTCCAAAATTTACTCATTGCGCAACACTTCACGATTCGGGCGTCTTTTTCGCAATTCATTTTTGACATCTTCCACGGTCACACCGAGTTCTTCCATCAGCACTAACGAGTGATACGTCAAATCTGCTAGCTCACTTGTCACTTCCGCTTTATCACGATTTTTCGCGCCAATAACGACTTCCGTTGTTTCTTCCCCGACTTTTTTCAGGATTTTATCTAATCCTTCGCGGAATAAATACGTTGTGTACGAGCCTTCCACAGGATTATTGTGACGTTCTTTAATTTCATCCACGACTTCTTGCACGACTTCTCGACTAGAGGTTGCTTGTTCAAAAGCTTTCTTATGGAAGCAAGTCTCTTCACCTGTATGACAAGCCGGGCCTTGCGGTAGTACTTGTACTAAAATCGTATCTTGGTCACAATCGAATAGTAAGCGTTGAACTTGCTGACGATTGCCAGACGTTGCGCCTTTATTCCATAGCTCCTGTCTAGAGCGGCTGTAAAACCACGTTTCTTTTGTGTCGATCGTTTTTTGCAATGCTTCTTCATTCATATAGGCAAGCATTAGGACCTTTCCTGTCCGATCATCTTGCACGATGGCAGGAATTAGTCCGTTATTATCAAATGTCAGTTTGTCGATTTCGATTGTCATAGTTAGTCATTCCCAACAGATATATTTTGTTCAGATAAGTAGGTTTTCAACTCACCAATGTGAATATCTTCAAAATGAAAAACGGATGCTGCAAGCGCCGCGTCGGCTTTTCCTTCTGTTAATACGGTATGGAAGTGCTCAGGCTTACCTGCACCGCCACTTGCAATGACCGGAATGGTAACAGCCTCGGCAATCGTGCGTGTCAATTCGAGGTTGTAGCCATCTTTAACGCCGTCTTCGCCAATACTGTTGACGACTAATTCTCCAGCGCCAAGTTGTTCAGCCCGTATCGCCCACTCAATGGCATCCATCCCCGTATCTTCTATGCCGCCCTTGGCAAATACCGACCATTTACCAGGTCCTACCTCGTTGACATCCATTGATAGAATGATTCGTCCAGAGCCAAATTTTTTCGCCGCCTCTTCAATTAAAGATGGATTCGTGAGCGCGGCACTGTTGATAGATACTTTATCGCCACCGGCATCAAAAACCTTTTGGATATCTTCAATCGTTCGAATACCACCACCGACGATAAATGGAATCGGCACTTCATTCGCAATCTCAGCAATCAAATCGAGAAACATAGCACGGTTATTCGTTGACGCGGCAATATCGTAAAATACCAGTTCATCCGCACCATCAGCTACATATTTCCTAGCCAATGTTAGCGGATCTGCAACTTCTTTTACCTCAAGAAACTTCTTGCCTTTTACGACCTTACCATTATCAAAATCTAAGCATGGAATAATTCGATTACTTGCCATCGTTGTCGTCCTCCAATAGTTTGACTAAGGATAATTTCCCTTCGTATAACGCTTTGCCGATAATCGCTCCGTACATATTTAATGCGCGTAATTTTACAATATCTTGTTCCGTAGAGACCCCACCTGATGCGATAATATCAATGCTTGAAGCATTATTCATCATTTCAAGTTCAACTAAATTCGGACCTTGTAGCATGCCGTCTTTCAAAATATCGGTATAGACAACCGTTTTCACGCCAATTTCCACTAGCTGTTGCAGTAGGTCAACTGCTTTGACATCACTCAACTCTGTCCAGCCATCGGTCGCCACAAAGCCACCCCTTGCATCAATAGACACCGCAATTTTGTCACCGTATTTTTCAACGGCTTCTTTTAGAAATTGCTGATCTTGGATAGCTGCTGTTCCGATAATTACTCGACTGACGCCTGCTGCAATATGTGCATCGACGATTTCCATATTCCGAATGCCTCCACCGACTTGCACAGGGACAGATACACTCGCAGCAATCGCTCGAATCGCTTCTTTGTTCGATGAATTACCCGTTTTTGCGCCGTCCAAATCCACAACATGAATGTAAGCAGCGCCTTGCTGTTCCCACTCTTTCGCCATTGCTGTTGGTGAATCATTGTAAATAATTTCTTGATCGTAATCTCCTTGAATCAATCGAACACATTTCCCATCTCGAATATCGATGGCTGGAAATAAAATCATGTTGGTTCCCCCTATTTCTATCGGTAGTAAAGTCCTAATTCGCCAATAAGTTGACGGTAAGCGCCAATAACTTGATCCTGAACGCCAATAAATCGTCTGCATGCGCCAATAAACAACCCTTGAACGCCAATATCTTCTCTCCGGATCGGTTACAGCACGCCTTTTGTAGATGGCACACCTTTTACATCCGGATTAATCGTACTCGCAACCCGCAACGCACGGCCGAAGCCTTTGAAAATGGATTCGATAATATGGTGCGTATTTTTTCCATATTGTAAATTGATGTGTAGGTTGATTTTCGCATTATTTGTAAAGGCTAGGAAAAATTCTTCCACAAGTTCTGTATCGAAATCGCCGACTTTATCCTTCATACCTTCGACATTAAAAACGAGAAACGAACGTCCGCTAATATCAAGGGAAACAGTGGATAATGCCTCGTCCATCGGCGTGGACACTGTCGCATAGCGCTCGATGCCTTCTTTCGTGCCAATGCTGTCATAAAATGCTTGTCCTAGCACGATACCAATATCTTCAACCGAATGGTGCTGGTCCACTTCTGTATCGCCATCACAATCAACCTTCAAATCAAATCGTCCATGCTTTGTGAATAATGTCAGCATATGATCGAAAAAACCTACTCCTGTTTGGATATCTGTTTCCCCGCTACCATCAATGGAGAAGTCTAGTTTAATCTTCGTTTCTGCAGTTTGCCTTGAAATCGATTTGCTACGCATTGTATCCCGCCTTCCTTACTTGAATCGAATTTGCATGAGCTGTTAAGCCTTCTGCATTCGCAATGGTAATAATGTCATCCGCAACGTCTTGCAACGCTTGCGCTGTATAATGGATAATACTCGATTTTTTCATAAAATCATATACGCCTAGTGGTGAAGAAAATGCCGATGTGCCACTTGTTGGCAATGTATGATTCGGTCCGGCCATATAATCGCCCAATGCTTCTGGTGAATAGTTTCCTAAGAAAATAGCCCCCGCGTTATGGATAAACGCCAATTGCTCCATCGGATTTTCCACCATCAGCTGTAAATGCTCGGGTGCCAGCTCATTGACGAAATCATACGCTTCATCCAACGAATCGACAAGCACGATACGACCATTATCCTTAATAGACGCTTCAATAATGTCCTTGCGATCTGCATGCGCCATCTGATCGGCCACTTGTTGTTGAAGGGCCTCAGCAAACGCTGTGCTCGTCGTTACACAAATCGCTGTCGCACGCTCGTCATGCTCTGCTTGTGACAGCAGATCAGCAGCGACATACTCCGCAACCGCTGTATCATCTGCCACAACACAAATTTCGCTTGGGCCCGCAATCATATCAATCGCAACGTCCCCAAACACCCATTTTTTCGCACGTGCGACATAAGCATTTCCCGGACCTGTAATCTTCACTACTTTTTCTACGGTTTCCGTGCCATAGGCCAACGCCGCAATCGCTTGAGCACCGCCTATTTTATAGACTACATCGACACCTGCTTCCCGTGCTGCCACGAGAACATGCGGATTCACTTTACCGTCTCGCTGCGGCGGTGTCACCATCGCAATTTTTCCGACACCCGCAATCTTCGCAGGTAGAGCATTCATCAGAACCGTTGAAGGATATGCCGCTTTGCCGCCTGGCACATAAATACCGACACTTGCGAGGGGCGTCACTTTCTGTCCGAGCACAATCCCTTTGTCTTTATTGACAAACCAGGATTTTTCTTTCTGCTCTTCATGGAATGCTGCAATATTGTTCTTCGCTTTCCGTAATGCCTGAAGAAATTCTTCTGTAATAAGAGACTGTGCTTCATCAAACTCTTCATCCGTCACAATGAGCTGCTCCAGTTGTACACCGTCAAACTGCTCGGTATAACTCCTTAATGCCGCGTCTCCGCTTTCACGAACTGTTCCGATAATTTCAAGCACAGTTTTATCAAAATCGAGGTCGTTATGCTGAACCACTTTTTCTTGTGTCAGTTCATCCTTATATTGTTCCACCGTTACTATTCGCATGCAAATCACTCCAATGCCACTTTTAAGTCTGAGATAAACTGCTGAATCTGAGTCGTTTTTGTTGCGTAACTCGCCTTATTGACAATCAATCGTGCGCTGACATCAGCAATTTCCTCCAAGACGACTAAACCATTTTCCTTTAATGTGGCACCGGATTCGACAATGTCAACGATGACATCTGACATGCCAATGAGAGGCGCCAATTCAACCGAGCCATTCAATTTAATCGTTTCAACTCGAATACCTTTGCCTTCAAAATAGTTTTTTGCCACAGCCGGATATTTCGATGCCACCGTCAATGTGGCACTACTCGAAAACTCTTTGTCTGGAAATCCTGCGACTGCCAGCTGACATTTTCCAATGCCGAGATCCAATAGCTCATAGACATCTACAGGATCTTCCATAATCGTATCCTTGCCTACGATGCCAATATCCGCCGCCCCTTTTTCTACGTAAATAGGCACATCCACAGCCTTGACAAAAATAAGCTTTACTTGATCGGCATCATCGAAAATGACTAATTTTCTACTGCCATCATGAAACTCAGAAAATCGGACACCTGCCTTCTCTAAAAACGTTAACGCCTGATCAGCCGTGCGTCCTTTCGCCATCGCGACAGTAAGATGTGTCATTGTGCGGCCCCCTTAACTCCTACAAGTAAATCCAGCACTTCATTCAAATCTAAAAATGAAATGGTTTTCTCTTTATAATTCAATTGATTACTGTCTTTTTCAAGTTGAATCGTATACACACTTTGCTGGCGATTAACTTGTTCCTTCTGTACTGAAAACGACAGCACGCTATAATTGCGCTCCCGCAATTCATTGGCAATGGCAATGGCCTGTTCTAACTGCGTATCTGCATAAATGATTTTGACATCAATCGGAAAACGACTACTCACTTCTCTGCTTTCTGTCGCTTTGACCAACGATTCAATCTCACATGCAAAGCCAATGGCCGGCAATTTCGCACCAAATTCATCACCTAGTCGATCGTAGCGCCCACCCATTAACACCGGTTTGCCAAACTTCTCAACATATCCTTGGAAAATAACACCCGAATAATAACCCATATCGTTGATTAACCCTAAATCGCTAGCAATATATTGTTCCAACCCATACATTTTCAATATGCGATAGACATCCAGTAAATAATCGAGTGTCTCCTGCATTTTCGGCGTCAAAGCAATTCCCTGTGCACGTTCACTCACTTCCACTGGATTACCATACAAAAAGGGAATTCGTTCAATGGCATCTCGCACTCCCTCATCAATGTTCAACCTTTGAAGGAAAGGACCAATTTCCACTACATTTTTAGCTTGAATGAGCGTCTTCAACTGCTTAATTTGTTGCGCAGTCAACGGCAAATCTTGCACCAGCTCATTGAAAAATACTGTATGACCAATTTCAATTTTAATGTCCATGAATCCTAAATCCTTCATCGTATGGCAGGCAAGTGCAATCACTTCCGCATCTGCTTCCGCTGAACTTTGACAAAAATACTCAATGCCCGCTTGCGTACTTTCAATACTATCATTGCGATCCGCTGGCTGACGAAATACCTCTTGCACATAAAAATAACGTAGTTCATCTGCTAGATTAGGATAATTCTCCGCCAATTCTCGCGTAATCGGAATCGTCACGTCTGGCCGCAATACTAACACTTGCCCTGTATGATCAATGACCTTAATCATTTCATTTTGATTAATCGAACTATTTACTTTAGAATATAAATCATATTGCTCAAAGGCTGACGTTTTAATTCGCTTATAACCGTACGTTGTAAACCGTTTGTTAATGGTCTTAATCATGCGTTCTACTTTTTCATTGTCTACTAATATACGTTCTGGATACACTTCATTTCTAACCAATTCCAACACCTCTACTTTATCACTTTACTACACTAAAGTTATTTAGTACTATAAGGGTATACAGACAAAATGTCAACACAAGGAGATGAATTTTTTTATGTTTGATTATCATCTACATAGTTCTTTTTCAATCGACTGCCCAATCCCAATGGAACAAATGATTGAAGCCGCTATCCAAAAAGGGCTAACAGAAATTTGTTTTACGGAGCACATCGACTACGATTACCCTTATGAAGAATTCATTTTTGATTTCGATAAACAGCAATACGCCACTAAAATCAAGGACATGCAGCAGCAATATGAAGGCCGCATCCGCATTAAAAAAGGTGTTGAAATCGGTGTACAGCCTCATATTTTAGAGCAATACAAGGAGCTCATGGACAAGGAAACATTCGATTTCATCATCTGTTCCATGCATACCGTCGAGAAAAAAGGCTTGCATTTTGGCGAATTTTTCGAAAACAAAACCCTCGAAGAATCATATGGTATTTATTATGGAGAATTATTATACTGTGTCCAAAACTATAAACAATTTAATATTCTTGGACATGCTGATCTTGTCAAACGCTATACGAAACAACATTGTGCTAATCCTTTTCATGATGAACTACGAGAGATTTTCAACATTATCATTCCTGAAGGTAAAGGTATTGAGTTGAATACGTCAGGCGTTCGTTACGGATTATCGAATGGCATGCCAAGTGATGATATTTTGAAGCTCTACAAGCAAAGTGGCGGTGAAATCATTACACTCGGCTCTGACGCACATAAACCAGACGATATCGCCTTCCAATTCCGCGAATCTCTACAATTGCTTCAATCGATTGGATTCGACTATATTACCACGTTTGATGAGCAGCAACCGCAATTTCATGCTATTTCGCGTTTATTATGAATCAATCACGCCATTTATGGAAGTGAGGCTTCTGCTGAATTCAGATAAAAAATGGTCTCCCCTTCTCTTTGAATGAAGGGCGAGACCATTTTTCACATTCTAAATGGTTTGATTCAAAGTAGCAAGTCACTATGAGCATTCCTCAGATATATAAGGAATTTGTCCATTCTCACTAATTCGACATAGAATAATAATTTCCCTTCATAAATGGAAAAAACACATCGACATTAGCCGATGTGCTTCCATATGCCTTATAGTTGTTCCCCATTACTTTCAATCACTTTTTTATACCAAGCAAAAGAATCCTTACGACTTCTTTCTAGCGTACCATTCCCTTCATCATCTTTGTCTACATACACAAAGCCATAACGCTTCGACATTTCGCTCGTTGACATAGACACTAAATCAATTGGTGCCCAAGATAAATACCCCATTAAGTCAACACCATCGCCAACAGCTTCCTTCATCTGTTCGATATGCTTTCTTAAATAATCAATCCGATAATCATCATGGATTGAACCGTCTTCTTCTACTTTATCGTAAGCACCCAAACCGTTTTCTACAATAAAAATCGGTAACTGATAACGGTCATACATATCATTTAATGCAATCCGTAAACCAATCGGATCAATTTGCCATCCCCAGTCTGAAGCTTCTAAGTAAGGGTTTTTCATACTATTCATTAGATTTCCTTCTGTTACTTCTCCCTCTGGTGAAGCAGAGGATAACATGGACATATAATAGCTCATTGAAATATAATCTACCGGATATTGTTTAATGATGTCATCATCGCCAGCTTCTTTGATAACCTGGATATTATTTCCAGCAAAATAACGATCCAAATATTCTGGGTATACACCACGCGCATGTACATCCGTATAGAATAGATTACTTTGATTGTCTTGTTGTGCTTTTAATACATCCAGAGGATTTGGTGTGTTTGGATAGTGACTCATCCTTGCAAGCATGCACCCCATTTGCCCACCAGGAATAATTTCATGTAATTTTTTTGTTGCGAGAGAGCTTGCAACAAATTGATGATGTAAACCTTGATATTTCGCTTGCACGGGGTCTTTTTCTAGATCCGACAAAATACCTCCACCCGTATATGGACTAATCGTAATTACATTAATTTCATTAAAGGTCATCCATAATTTCACTTTGTCTTTGTAACGCGTGAATACCGTTTCTGCATAGCGTACAAAGTGGTCAACCGTTTCACGACCAACCCAACCGTTGTATTTCTCTGTTAAGCCATAAGGTGTCTCGTAGTGAGATAGTGTCACAACCGGCTCGATATTATATTTGGCTAGCTCATCAAACACATCGTCGTAAAACTGTAATCCCGCTTCATTCGGCGTTTCATCATAACCGTTCGGGAAAATTCTTGACCAATGAATGGATAGACGAAAAGCAGTGAAGCCCATTTCAGCAAGTAATGCAATATCTTCTTTATAACGATGGTAAAAGTCTATCCCTTCACGCTTAGGATGACGGGCTGTTGATTCGCCACTTAGTGTTTTCCGTATTTGTTCCGAAGTAATCTCCATTGCATTGTCTTTTGTTCGTTGATCTTTTGGAATATATTCTACAAAGTCAGCTGCTGATAATCCCTTGCCACCTGCATCAAATCCACCTTCAATTTGATTGGCGGCTGTTGCTCCGCCCCAATAAAAGTTCTTTGGAAATTGCGCTTTAAAGTTTGTCATAACGATCTCTCCTCGATTTTTATTTTACAATTGTTAAAACTTTATGATTTAACGTAACATGCTGTGATTGTACGGGTATGACATCTAAATAATTTGCCGTATTCGTAATAATCACAGGCGTTGTTACCCTATAACCCGATTCTTGAATACCTCGAATATCAAATGTGACGAGCTTATCGCCTTTTTTAACGACAGCACCTTGTTCGACATGTGCATCGAAATGTTGTCCTTCCAGCTGAACCGTATCCAGCCCGATATGAATTAGCACCTCAGCCCCATCTTCACTAACTAATCCAATCGCATGTTTGGTCGGAAATAATGTGGCTATCTTTCCATCGAATGGTGCAACAACTACGCCAACCGTTGGCTCAATGGCAACACCTTTGCCCATTACACCACTTGAGAATACTGGATCATCTACGTTTCCTAACGGAATTAGATCACCTTCTATCGGTGTTATTAAGTCATACGTTTCTTTTGATTCACTAGTTGTTGCTTCTATAATTGGGCTTTCTTTTGTACCCTCATCTTTTTTTCTCTTACCTGTCGTACCAAAGATAAACGCTAAAATCGTTGCTAAAATAAAGGATGTACCAATCCCGATAATATACCCTACTGTTGGTGAAAATGCTGGAATGGTGAAAAATCCAGGAAATACAAATGAAAATACTCTTACATCAAACGTCGCAATAATTGCCCCACCTACTGCACCCGATATAAACAATAAAGGGAGCAGTTTTCTATACCTTAAAATTATTCCGTACAGAATGGGCTCCGTCACTCCTGCAAATAGACCTGATAATGTTGCCGCAAAAGATAAGGAACGCAAATCTTTATCTTTCACTCTTAAATATATACCAAAGGCAATACCTATCTGTGCAAATACAGCTGCTCCAGTAATCGGTGCAATCATATCCCCACCGCGTGTGAAATTGTCAATGATAATAGGTACAACACCCCAATGCACACCTAAAATAACGAGGATTGGCCAAGCACTTGCAATTAAAATCCCTGTGAGAATTCTTGATACGCCAAACAAAAATGTAATTGCAGACGCAATTGCTAAACTAATATACTCTCCAAATGGACCAAAGACGAGTGCTGTTAAAGGTACCATGACTAATAAACTCACCATTGGTACAAAGAATAACTGGATTGTATCCGGTGTATATTTTTTCAAAAAACGTTCAAAAGGAGCATAAATCGCCATTGCAATTAATAATGGAAAGACCGTTGATGAGTAATCAGACGCAATCAGCGGAATACTCAAGAAACTAACATCGCCAGTCGCACTTAATAATGCTGTAAAATTCGGTTCCAACAATCCCGCTGCTATTGCTCCACCGACAAATGGATTGGCATTTAATTTCTTAGCTGCCGAAATACCTACAAATATCGGTAGGAAATAAAATACCCCACCAGCTGCTGCATTTAATACGGAATAGGTCGTGCCTTCGACATCTATCCAATTTAAAATTGACAGAACCGCAAGTAATGCCTTGATCATCCCTGCCCCTGCCAATGCAGGAATTAAAGGTGAAAATGTACCCGAGATGTATTCAAAAACCTTCGCCATTGTACCAGTTTTCTGTTTAGAATCACCTTGGTCAGCAGAATCACCACCACTTATATTGTGATTCTTCATAATTTCCGCATGGACTTTCCCTACTTTATTGCCAATAACGACTTGGAATTGTCCGCCGTTTTCTACAACTGTCATGACATCTGGGATATTGCTCAATGCCTCTTTATCCGCCTTACTATGGTCCCCCAGCTTGAATCTTAGTCGTGTTGCACAATGGACAAGCGATTTGACATTGCCTTCCCCGCCAACCAATTCAATAATTTTATTCCCTAACTCTTTATTATTCATCCTTCTTCCTCCTTTTCCAATAAAAAAACCCGAAGAGAATACAAATAAACAGTAGTCTATTTATACTTCTCTTCAGGTTTTGCCTGCCTAACAGTAACAATCCTGTACTTACTATTCACTTTTTTTCCCGATACGAAACCCGATGGATATGAATCATAAAATAAGTTAATTCTTCTTTTGTCATTTCCATCTTATACTGCTTGTTTAGATACGCTTGAACTTTTTCCGTACACTTATAAGCTTGTGGATATTGACTCTTCACTTGCTCGTATAATGCATCTTGGTGATCATCATTTAATTCGCCACGTAGCATTCGATAAGCAAAATAGCGAAGATGCGTGATAAACCGGCTATAGTTCATTGATTCCTCACCTAAATCAATGCCATAATGATACTTCACAATGGTTGTCACATCATTGACAATATTCGTCATTTCCATTGTTTCTTCCATGCCTGTACTATCCTGCCTCGCATTAAATAAATGAAGTGCAATCGAAGCCGTTTCATCTTCCGGCAATCTTACTTTAGTTCTCGCTTCGATCAAATCTAATGCCTTGCATGCGACTCGATATTCCTCTTTATAGAACTTTTGCACTTCCCACATCAGTGCATTTTTGATAGACAGCCCTTCATGTAACCTTGTTAAGGCAAAGTGGATATGATCGGCTAATGACAAATAAAGAGATTCATTTAACTCTGCCTGTAATTCCTTCGTTGCTAGGTCGATAATGTCTTTTGAAAGTGACATGATTTCATATGGGATTTCGTCGAGTAGCTCAGTTAACTTATTGGCAAAGTTTTCTGAGGGCATCGTGAATGTCTTTTCAATTTTTTCGGTATCAATACTGTCACCGATTTTTTTCTGGAATGACAGACCTCTTCCCATAACAACCATCTCAACTTGATGGGCATCTTCCGTTAAAACGACATTGTTATTGAATACTTTTTTTATTTTCATAGGCATCACTTTTCCCCTTTAAAAATTTAAAAACCTGAACTAATCTAATCCATAGAAAATAACATTTTCCATAAATTAAATCAATTCAGGTTTTGCCTGCCTAACAGTAACAATCCTCTGATTACTTCCACTATAGATGATTACGCTTTCTTTTGCAATAGTAAAGTTTACATTAATAGTGCTTTCCGGTAAAAGAGCAGAAATTGATTTAATAATTCCTCTGTAAAGTTTTTCCGTGCTATGTTTTTACTAAGTCTGTCGAACTCAAGAATCTTACTCACAACGGTCGGCGCTTGGGGATGCCTCCGCTGGAGATTCAAAAATTAGTCCACACCTAGTGCTTTGAATGCAGCATCTTTTGCTACTTGTAAAAAGTTTGCTAGATGATCTATTTTAACCATTGAACCACCAACTGTAATATCACCTAAATTAGCTAACATCCTGTTGCCTTGATTGTGGCAGCGTACGCGCACCATTCACCAAAATCCTTCCATCGACACATCATATTCCATAAAAACATCCTCAAACAATGCCTTATCAATCAAATTGCGGTATACACCATCAAAATAACCCGCAAGGTTACGGACCATTTTACGCTTTGTCGCTTGAACAGCAATGTGAAGTGCCTGTATCGCCAGCTGCTCAAATAACTCTCCTTGGTGCTCATGAATGCTAAATTTCAACATGCGTAATGATAGTGCACGATAAATACCGAATAATTGGCGGGCTAAAGAACTGTCACCAATTGTTGTTGACAATGGATTTTTCATTCTTCCAAACAACTTAGTTGGTGTAGATATCGGCTCCGCAGGATACGTATCTGTAAGAGTATTGGTCTTTATGTTTTTAGATTTAGAAGAAAAATCTTCAGCTTCGGGAACAAGGTCCTCAGCCTTACTGTCACAAGGGTTGTCCGCTGCTGTCGGCGTGGTCAAAGTCGACTGGTCATCAAAGGGTAAAATAGTGTAAATGTTAGCGCCTAATCCGTTCATAACAGGGCGAATGTAGTGGATACGCTCGATAATTTCAAGCTGTTCCAACTTTCGAATCGCGCGGCGCACGGTGACGTTTGATTTGCCAATTGCATCCGCTATTGTGTCATGCTTTAAGTGAGCAGCACCGTATTTTACAGAGTAGCGGCGAATCATATCCAGTACAGCGCGATCTGTTGGATTCATCTCATTCCAATGCTTAATAACATGACGGCGTGCAACCTCGTCCATATCCTGTGTGTTTGTGAAATGTGCGTAGTCTTTTAAGTACGTTGTCATAGTGGTCATTCCCCTTTATTTTTTATATAGAGGGAAATGGAGCAATCGGATACATCATTTGATTGAAAGAAAAAATATTTTTTAGTGCTCTCATAGCTTCAAATCTGAAATCTGATTCGGATTTCAAGGTCATAATTCAAATTTGGGCTGTTATCCAAACTCCAAAATAAAGCTATCGGATTGTGTGTTCATTTACAACAATCTCCTTTTATTCACTCTTGGGATATGGTGTTGAAAAGGGAGAGGAAGGGGGTTCATTATCATGGCTAAACACAGTAAATTCGCATCTAAATCATGTTATACTACAATTATCAGAGATGGTGTGGCATCCGATGAGTGAACGGGCACTACGCCGGATTCCATTGGAAAAATTCATGGATTTGAAGGTGGATTACAGCTTCAAACAATTATTTGGCAGCGAGAAAAATAAAAAGATAACAGTTGTCTTTTTGAATGCGATTTTACAGCGTACGGGTCGTCAGGTAATTAAAGAAGTAGCTTTTACAAGCCAAGAAGTTGGCGGAGAATACCATAGTGATAAGCAGTCGCGATTGGATATTTTAGTGAGAACGCAAGAAGATGAACTTATAAATATTGAAGTTCAATTAGCTAATCAATATGATATGGTGAAGCGAACATTGTACTATTGGGCACGTGTGTACAACTTACAACTTGAAAAAGGCAAAGGGTATCATACGTTATTGCCAACGATTACGATTAACATTTGTAATTTTGGCTTGTTTAATCAAACGGAAAAATTCCATAATATTTTCCATCTGTGTGAACGAGAAGAAAAGTTTCGTATGGATGATGTTATGGAGATTCACTTTATTGAAATGAATAAATTTATCAAACAGTGGTATGAAAAGAAGTTAAAACCTTGGGATGATGTTCTTGCTAGATGGCTGTTATTACTCGGGATGGTAGATGGACGAAAAAAGAAAGTCTACAACGAAATTTATGAGGAATTGGAGATGCTGGCGATGGAGGACAAAAATTTACAGGATGCATTTGGAGTTTGGCAGGATCTTAGTCGGTCTCGGGAAGAGGTATTGGCTTATGAGTCACGTTTGAAATACATTATGGATGAAGAAGCTAGGTTGGACGATGCTAAGTATTTTGCCGAAAAGGAAGGACATCAAAAAGGGCTTGAGGCAGGAAGAAAAGAAGGGATAGAAAAAGGAATAGAACAGGGTATTGAAGAGGGCATGAAAAAAGTGGCGAAAAAAATGATGAAGAAAGGAAAAAGCAACGAAGAAATTATGGAGCTGACAGATTTAACTTTAGATGAAGTTGAAGCATTAAGAGCAAATAACGCTAATCATTAGTACAATCCAAGTATATTTTTTATATCGCATGTAGTGCAGCGCCTGGTTTGGTCACCAGGCGTTTTTTTATTTTTAAGCCAAGAGAAAAAAGCGATGATTCGTGATTGAATCACCACTTTTTCTACTGACCAACTATTATCCCCTATCTGCCCACAACAACCGTCCTCACCAACGCAAGGCGCTCTCGCAACACTGACTTCGCCTCTACTACTTTCGGCGTCTTAGCCGCGACTACATCGGACTTCAAATCTAAAATCTCCGCAATCCTCTGTGCCCTTGCTAAGTGAAAATCGCTTGAAATAATCGTGATGGAATCGACATCAGACGGTAGCAGTTTCTTCGAGTAAAGAAGGTTTTCATAGGTTGAAGTCGATGCATCTTCTAGTATCAGCCGACTCTCTTCAATGCCATAATCCATTAAAAACCGCCTCATTGCTTCCGCTTCACTCATCGGTTCATCCGAGCCTTGCCCGCCCGATAAAATCAGTGTCACATGAGGATTTTCATCGGCATAAGCTATTGCTGCATCCAAACGATAACGCAAAGACAACGACAAACTATCTTGTTTCACCTTTGCCCCCAACACAATTGCATAATCATTTGTGCCGTCTGCTACTGGCTCCATACCTGCTTCTATCCATTTCCCCGTTCGCCACCAGCCAAAAATGCCGACAGCAACCACTAGAAGGCATGCTAGCAGAATCATTTTCTGCGATACTTTCATGTAATCACCTCTACCTCCACTGCTTTTTTCTGTAATAAATCCAAGTAAAACGGATCCTTGCCAATGGCATATACCCGATCGCAGACGTTTGTAATTTCATCCATATCATGCGATGTGTACATAATCATTTTCCCTTGGTTTTTCGCTAGGTTATGCAAATACGCTCCGATTTCCGTCTTCGATTTCAAGTCGATGCCAACTGTCGGTTCATCCAATAATAACAATACGGGATCATGTAGTAAGCTAATAGCCAAATTCAATTTACGCTTCATACCACCTGACAAAAACTCGACACCTTCCTTCCAGTGTGTCAATTGCATGTCCAAGCATAACTGTCGACACTGTTCTCGTGTCCGCCTTTTCCATGATAGCTTTTCAAAGAACAGCATATTTTCCTCTACCGTAAATTCATCCCAAATTGAAATATCTTGTGGGACATAGCCAATCTTCTGCCGAATTTTCTTGATGTCCGTTCTATAGGAAAGACCTGCTAATTGAATATCTCCTTGTGTTGGTCGCATCACTGTTGCCAATAATTGTAGCAACGTTGATTTACCTGCACCATTTTCCCCAACGAGTCCGATAATCTCCCCTTGTTTCATTTGAAAAGACATATTATCGATAACTGTCTTGTCTTTATATTTTTTCTGTAGCCCAGACACTTCAAGCATACGATTTAACTCCTTTCCATAACCATATGGTGAATAAAGCTACTAATACTGTAAGCCAAACAGCCGGAATCATTCCACTCAATAATGCGTGAACTGGACTGAGTGCTTCCAGCCATGGCCACTTCCGCGCCAGCCCCTGAAGCGGTACAATCGCCCCGCCAACCACTGCGAGTAACAGTGCGATTGCTATACCACTCACATAGTACATGAATAATTGTTTGGATACACTAGCTAGCAAAAAGGCGAGCAAATTGATCGTTAGTCTGAAAGTGAAAAGTGATATGACAACTGGAAGCGTAATTTTTTCATCAAATAAATTCAAGAAAATGACTGCGGTAAACAAGTCCACTACAACTAACAACAGCGTATACAGCACAAATGTACCTATTGCATATTGGCCAAATGACATCGATGTAAATTGCCACCGTGAACGAATAGCCACTCGATTTTCTTTCAACACCCAGTCAAACAGGAAAAATACCGTAATCATCGCAAATAACGCCCACATCCCCCATACAGGTACAATTGAAAATGATTGTTCGACCGCTTCACTGTCTTTATCAAAATAAGAAAAGCTCGACTGTAGCAATGACTCATTTTGTTGTCGCTCTTGACTGCTATCGATAATTTCTATGTAATTCCATTCATCTTCCATCTGCGCCTCTTTGAATAATTGCTTAATGACAAATGCTGCCTTCGAGCGAGCGGCATCCTGTTGGGCAAACGACGTAATCGTTTCAACAACAGCCTGATAAGCATAGGAGCGATTCGATGAGTATGCTTCAATCAGCTGATTGCGCCGCCCTGCGAGAATATTATCCGCATAGCCCTCGCGTATAACAAATACACTATCTAATTCATGCTGCTCAAGCTTGTGAAGTGCCATGTCTAACTCCATAAAGTGAATATGTAGAAGTTCTGTGCTTGCAATATTTGCAACCAACTGCTCGACCAGTTCAGTTTGTTCTTCCACAACAAGCGCAATCGGCACCTTCATCTCTTGTTGCCACGCACCTACACTTGCCATTACCAGCACCGTCAATACAATCGGCAATAGCAACCAGCACACTAGACTTTTCCATTCCTTACGCCAGCGCATCAGTCGAGCGGAAACAATTATCGTCATCGGATCCACCTCTCTTTAGCAACCGCCGATATCCACACAATAAGCAGACCGCCAGCAACAACAATAATTAGCGATGTGAAATCCGCATAATTGCGTCCCTCTAGCACAATATCAATCATCCAATTCATACTGTCATAGGAAAAGAAATACGGCAAAACACGCTGCATACCTAATGGAAAGTACAAAGTCGGAATGACTGCACCACTTGTAACAATCATGACGAAAGTCCAAACACTCTGCAAAAGTAAAACCATTTTCTGCGATGAAACCCAAATATCCAGCAACGCGATTCCAAAGAGCAATAATAAAGTATACAGAACTGTAAACAACGTAAACCGTACATAGTCGATGAAATACAAATCATAATGCACAAACTGGCTAACAACACCAAACAGCATCGTTGCATAGATCAAACTGCCACCCAATGCTACAACCACCCGTGAAAAAATGCGTTGCCATAACATCACCCCTGCTAATGTCAGACGTATTTGCATCGCCCGATGTTGCTCTTTTCCTAAAATCATATAAAAAGCAAGCGCCCAAATCGACAAGCTCATAAACCAGCCTGCCAACACGTAATAATGCACAGGAGAAGACGTTGCTACATTTTCCAGCACTACCTTATCCAGTAGCTTATCCTTGCCGAGTGTATATAACGTGAAATCCATAAATTGCTGCAGCATCAACTCCTGCCGCTGTTCTTTCGGCATATCCATTTTTTTAGCATAATCATTGATTGTTAGTATATTGGCCTGCGCTGCTCCAATATAACGCGCCATACTTTCCACTAATTCTTTCACCAAATAACTATCCGTAGGCCTAGCTGGATTTCCAACAATTGGAATTGCCGCAGATTCCCCCTCATACAAATCTGCTGTAAATCCTTCGGGAAATGAAAAATAGGTACTAATTTCATTTTGCACCATCAATTGTTGTGCCTGCTCTGCCGTTAAGGCAATAATTTGAATCACTGCATCACCTGAGGCTACTTCTGCCAACAAACTGCCGAATAACCGCGATTCTTTTGTACCATCCTCATCCACCAGTGCTACACGAATCGGCGAATGCTCGTCAGGCACTAGTAAACCAACTACAAGCCCCAATAATAGGCCTATCAACAATATAGGAAATAGAAAAAGAAGAAGAAGGGTCGCCCACTTCTTCCTCAATTGCTTCGTATATTGCTGCATAAAGAATAATAATCTTCTAACGGAGAGCATACAACCCACTTCCATCCTATTCATTCACACTCAATTACGCCTCGGCGTAATTGCGTCCAGATTTTGAATTGCGCTTATCTAAGTGCCTTAATTTCTGCAAAAAACGCAGAAATACGGCAAATCGAACCCTTTGCTGTTCGATTCGCAATTAACTCCCTTCAAAATCTGTGACATCCGCCGGAGGCTTAACAGGGAGGAATTGAACTTCATTCCTCCTTAATCAGCAGGGAGTTTGAACTCCCTCTGATTGAAATGCTCTTCTGGCATTCATCCCGCCACTTATAGAAGTGGGGGACTTCTGCTGAATCAAGTTAATAAAGTTCGCCTTCAACTTCACCCATCAATTCATAAAACCACTCTTCTACTTTGGGTGCCACTTCTAATTCTATAAAGCTTTCAATCTGCCCTCGATCCATTTGACCAATATTCACAGTACTGTCCGTTTCTTCAGGCATATCTACTTTCTTCACAATTTTTCCTTGTTGTTTCAATAGTAAACTGAACAAGTCTTCCCCTATACCTCGTTCACTAAATTTAAATTCATGATTCGCTATCATGTTATCACTATCATGTGTAGCGTTACCTTGCCAAATAAGAGATGGCTCACTATAACCATCCGTAAAAGCAAAAGTACGGGTAAATGTACGCTTGTTATCATTCAATTCTTCTTTACCTTGATAGCTAAATTCTATATCCTCTACAGAAATAACAATTGAATCATCCGCCTGTTGATCTTTCCATGCTAAATCCCCATTGATATTCATCGTACTTTCATCGCCAAAGGAATCCGTCAAAGCGACTTTATAATCCCATTGTTGGGCTGTTTTTTCTAATAATTGTGTACCTGTCACGTTAACAGTGACCAAATCATCCTCATGAGAACCGATTGTCAACGCAAAGTCCCGTTGAACTATTTGATTAGATTGGTGCCAAATCGTCGATTGAAGTCCATTTGGTATGCTCAAAGAATCCACACCTTCGATTGCTGCTTCAATGCCTTTGTCAAACTCCTCAACAACCATTGCAAGATCACTTGGTGAAAAATCCCCTGCAAATGCAGACACACCCAATTGATCTTTAACGATTTCTTTCAGCTTTTCATCTGTTTGGGCTTTTGTTAATAAACTTTTCAACAAGTTTTTCACTTGCTCTTCCTTAAGATTCATCGTGATTTTCTTAGCTTTCACCTTTTCATCTACTACAAGTATTTCTTCTTTGTCAGTCGTAAAAGCATCCTCTGGAAGCTCTTTTATTAAAAATTCAATATACTCTTTTTCGATATAGGCATTTACTTCTTCCATTGACGAAGAACTACTTTCGAACAGCTGGGGTAATCCCAGATTTTCATTGCCTTCAAAATTCTCATCAAACTCTCTCATCAATTTCCTGAAATCCTTATCGTCAAATCGAATGAGCTCATTCAAAAATGGCAATGCTACAACTAATTTTTCAGTAGTTGCAAAGATTGAACCGAAATCGACAGAGACAGCGCCAAGCTCTCCACTAAATGCTGTTTCAAGCTCCTTCTTCGTTGGATCATATACTTGATTCATAGATAATGTGACACTATTAACGATACTTTGAATTTCCTGCATCATAGGGTCAACAGATGGATCATTCCACTCACCAGACAAATCATACTTTGTTTCTACTGGTTTCTCTTGTTGCACCTTCATCCAATTCAATTCATTTTTATAACGTTCTTCAACTAGCGTACTCATCTCTTTAAAGGTTTCCGCCTCTGCTAAAAAGTATTGTAATTTTGATGATTTGTTCAATAGAAAAAATGCGGATGCACTTCCACCTACTAAAACAAGTACTGTTACAAGTGCAACAATCAGCGCCTTAAACGATTTTTTCTTCACTGCTGTTTCTTCCATCTACTTCTTCCCCCTTACAATCCAATCGTGAATTAGGCCAAAACTTTCCTCTATTCACATTTTTTCATACTACCATAAGCAATACTTTTACTCAAAATTTTTTCGGGAAAATACACCTAACTTTACTAAATGATTAGTAATAACTACTTCATCAATCAGACCAAAAGAATTACGTAGAAAGAACTCCTTACGTTAATTGAATGACGAAATCAGTGTAAATTTAAATAACGTAAAAAACGCCTACACAATAAACAATTTGTGTAGACGTTTTCCTTACCTCAACATATCTTAACTAAGACCATGCGCAACCATCGCATCTGCGACTTTCAAGAAGCCGGCGATGTTGGCGCCCATGACTAAATTGCCTGGATGGCCAAAGCGCTCTGCTGCATCCACACAGCTTACGTAAATATTTTTCATAACAAGATGAAGTTTTTCGTCAACTTCTTCTGCTGTCCATGACAAGCGCATACTGTTTTGTGACATTTCCATTGCTGAAACAGCCACACCACCCGCGTTAGCTGCTTTTGCTGGGCCGAATAATACACTATTCTCTTGGAACAATGCCATTGCCTCAAGTGTACAGGGCATATTGGCACCTTCCCCGATTGCCTTCACTGAATTCGCAACGAGCATCCGTGCAGCAATCTCATCAATTTCATTTTGTGTTGCACATGGAAGAGCGATATCACAAGGGATAGACCAAATGGCTGAACAATCCTCATGATATTCTGCCTGTAAATGATCTTTGGTGTATTCAGAAATTCGTTTGTTCTCGACTTCTTTCAAACGTTTCACCGTGTCTAAGTTAATGCCATTTGGATCATAAATATAACCGCCTGAATCGCTACATGCGACTACTTTCGCACCAAGCTGAATGGCCTTTTCCATCGCATAGGTAGACACATTCCCTGAGCCCGAAACGATAACTGTTTGCCCGTCAAAGCTCAAGCCTTTTTCTTTCAACATTTCTTCTACAAAATAGACAGTTCCATAGCCAGTTGCCTCTTTACGCCCAAGACTACCGCCATGATTTGGATCTTTCCCAGTGAAAACACCAGCCTCATAGCCGCCCTTCAAGCGGTTATACTGCCCAAACATGTAACCAATCTCTCTTTTTCCAACACCGATATCTCCCGCAGGAACGTCTCGATCCGGACCAATATACTTACTCAATTCTGTTATAAAGCTTTGCGTAAAGCGCATAATTTCACGATCCGATTTTCCCTTCGGATCAAAATCAGAACCACCTTTACCTGCTCCAATTGGTTGACCCGTTAAAGCATTTTTGAAAATTTGTTCAAAAGCAAGAAACTTCATAATACTGCTGTTGACAGAAGGATGGAAGCGAATACCACCTTTGTACGGTCCTAGATCGCTATTAAACTGAACGCGGAAACCACGGTTCACATGGACTTTTCCTTGATCATCTTCCCATGCAACACGAAAAGTAATAATGCGTTCCGGTTCTGTAATGCGCTCCAATATTCCATTTGTAATATATTCGGGATGCTTGGAAAAAACGGGGCGAAGGGAGTCGAAGATTTCTCTTGTCGCTTGCAGAAATTCCTTTTCATCTGGGTTGCGCTTTTTCACTAATTCATATACTTCATGAACGTAATCATTTGCTCTTTTTTTATTATCAGTATGAATTGAATCCAATTTAGTCATTCTCGCTCATCCCTTTCATAAAAATTGCTATATGTTAAAGGAGAATCTTAGTGAATCTCCAATATCAATCGAATATTGATAGTTCAAAAAATTTACTTGTTTTTAAATATTATCTCCGAAAATTGTAAGAGATACAACATAATTTTTAGGGATAATCAATAATTATACTATATTGTGTCCTATTTATGTATAAAGAATTAAAAAAATATTTACTTTTCTTCAGACACGGTTTATTATTTAAGTAATCAGACTACTCGCCATAAAGGACAGTTGTTTGAAAATCAATAACTAAAAGAAAGAGGGAGAGAGCTATGAAGATCAGCAAAATTTTCCGAGTATCTATAGGTGGAGTCGTCATGCTACTCATGACCTTCGCTTTCTTACCTGTCCTAGCGTTGAACCCGGATATCGATCTTCTTCAAAATTTCATCAATTATATGAATAAAGAATGATATATGTAAAAATGAACCGTCTGTATAATTTACAGCGGTTCATTTTTTTTATTTTATTTTTCGTATTGTAAAATTATCGGTCAACAACAACCAGTTTTGCGGGAAGGCTAAGCCAAGCTTCCAATACATCATGCCGCGTAAACCAAACTCTTTGACCAAATCGAATTTGGCTTGGATACTACGTGCATCCTCAAACCATACTTCATGTTGTACACCTGTATCGTCCGTATACCTAAAATGGGGAGCTTGTGCGACATAATCATAGCTAATATCCACTTCCTGCCTAACTGCAATTGCTAGTGCTTGTTGAGGACTAAGTGCCTTAGCGGGTGATCCACCTTGGCTTGGATAAGGGGAAGACCAGTCATAGCCATATAAATTTTGACCTAAGAAAATTTTCTCATGGGGTATTTGACTAACTGCATACTCTACAACATCTCGTACAGGACCGATTGGGCTAACAGCTTGCGGATCACTATACGTATAGCCCCATTCGTATGTCATAAGGGAAACGAAATCGACAATCTCTCCGTGTGCTTTATAGTCATGTGCTCCGTAAATTCCGGTGCGAATATCACTTGTCATAGGAGCCAGTGCAGTCGATAGCGTCAGCCCAGCTGGATGAAAACGATCCCTCGCCCTTCGGAGGAAATTATTATAGAGCTCACGATCTTCTGGATGTAAAAGTTCAAAGTCAAAGTGAATGTCTTTATAGCCAACTTCATTGGCGATTTGAATCAGATTGCTGAATAAACGATCTTGGACCGCTTCGTCAGTAAAAATTGCATGGGCCAAATCTGCATTAAATGCAAAATCCTCTAAGTTACTAACAACCAGCGCATTTGCTACTCCTGCTGCTGTAGCGATGCTCGGTATATCAGCAATGGACGGTGCCTTTACTGAGCCATCACGTTGGACCTCGTAACTGAACATGGCAAGGTAGGTTAATTGGGAAACACGATTTCTCACTTCATCAATCATCGATTGCGCTACTGGCGTTCTCGGCTCGACATATAACAATGCCTCCGCCAGTTTCTTCGGTCTTGGTGGAATATAAAGTCGCTGCCCTACTTGAAGAATACTGGATGGAGAGATGCCATTGATGGTTGCTAATTCATTAACCGTCAGGCCGTATAATTGAGATATGAGATAAAGTGATTGACCCGGCTGAACCCAGTGATAACTACCTGTAATGGGGATGACTAGCGCTTGCCCTACCACAATCTGAGAGGGATTCGGAATTTCATTAGCGGTTGCAATGTCTTGATAGCTAATGCCGTAAGCCTGGGCAATACCATATAAGCTTTGCCCTTTTTGAACTACATGAATTTGCACGCTTATCATCTGCCTTTCATTAATCAATTAGGCCTCGGCTTAATTGTGTCCGGAGGCTTTATCAAAAAGGGATTGAACTTTATTCCTCCCCAATAAAAATGTTCTCTATCTAAATCTATTTTTGTCGGACGATAAATATGCATCAATTTTGACGTATAGATTTCATAACACCACTCATACTACTGACGATAAAATAAGCATTTCTAGGAGGATATGTAATGACGCAAAATCCATTCGATCAAACAAGTGAAAATATGCACACGGGACCTGTTCCGCCACAGATGAATCATGGTGGTCATGAGCTATTCGATGTCCATGAAGCATTATCAGGAACTGTCGGTGCACTTAACCAAGCTATCTTATTACGTCCATATGTCAAAGACCCAGAGTTACTGGATATTTTGGATCGCCAATACCGCTTTACCTTAGACGAATATAATATTACTGTCGAGGCCTTTAAAACCGGACTGGATCCTTCCCATCCAACAGGCAGCTATGAGATGAAAGAAGGCAATGACTTCATCTATGGTATGAAGCCATCTCAACCAAAAAAGCCTATTCAATCCGATTCAGAACTGTCGGATGAAATCATTTCAGGCTTTTTACTCGCCTCTGCAAAAGCTGGCGCTTCGATGAAAACGGTAGCCGCAACTGAAACCTGTAATCCAGTCGTTCGCCGTGTCCTCGCCGACTCTGTACCGAACTGTATAGAAATGGCCTACGAATTGGCGATTTATCAAAATAAGCATCATTATTACCAGATGCCACAGCTCGCCCAGCCAGATATGCAGCAGTTGCTGAACTCGTTCTCCACAGTTGGTCAGCCCGCGATGCCCAATCATACGGTTCAATAGTATACAAAGAAAAGGTACTCACTTTTTGAACAGTGAGCACCTTTTCTTATGCAGTTTATTTTGATTTTGTGTAAAATGACTTGGGTGCATCCGCTTCATACCGAACGAGCTCTCCCGTTCGCGGATGCGTCAGCACTAACCTAGTTGCATGAAGGCCCAACCGTTTAATAGGATTGCCTGTGGCTCCATATCGCTTATCACCGACAACCGGATGTCCTAGATCTTCCATATGGACGCGGATTTGATTTTTACGGCCTGTTTCAAGCTCCACTTCTAATAAGCTAAATTGATGATTAGCTTGTAGTGTTTTGTAATGCGTCACGGCATGTTGTCCACCGTTGTCTGTCGGGTTTGAATACACTTTAAACGTTTTACTTTCCTTCAGCCACGATGCAATTTTACCTGCCTTTTTGCGCACAGTCCCTTCTACAAGCGCAATATAGACACGCTCCTTCACTACTTTAGCCCAATTAGCCTGGAGGGCTTCCTTCACTTCTTCACTTTTAGCAAATAGCATGACGCCAGATGTGTCCTTGTCGAGTCGATGTACAATAAAAATTCGCTTATTTGGACTACCATTGCTGACATAATCCCGTACTTGTCGATAGGCAGTCATTTCAGTTTCATTTTTCGAAGCAACGGATAGTAAACCTGCATCTTTATTGATGACAATGATGTCTTCATCCTCATGCAGAATACTTACGCCTACTAGTGTTTCTCCTTTTAGAGCTGCTTGATTTTTAACAATTTCAACAGTTTGGCCAGGCTGAAGTGGATGATTATGTTGTTTCACCATTTTCCCATCCACGGTCACTTGCCCACGTGTCAATATAGATTTCACCGCATTACGCCCGCTACCCGCCATCATTTCCAATAAAAAGGGCAGTAACTGCGCCGATTCTTTTACTGTGTAAACAGATGTATCTGCTTTTTTATTTACTGAATTTTCACGGTTTTTCTGCATAATAAAACTCCTCGCTCTCTCCTTCCATTATCCTCAAATTGCCTCCACAATACAAACGCTGTATGATTGAACAAGAGAATTATTTATCTGAATTCAGCAAAAGCCCCCCTTCTATGAAGAATTGGATGGATATAATAAAGCTTTTCATTCAAAGCGAGTCCAAACTCCTGCTGAATCCAGATAAAGCCTCCGGCGGATGTCACGGATTTTTAGGGGAGCTTTTCGAGCGTGCTCGAAAAAAATCCGGACACAATCACGCTGGGGGCGTGATTGATATGACGGAAGAAAAAGGGGATTATTATGCGAGTTGCTATATTCGATTTTGACGGAACGCTCTATGCGGAAGAAACCTTTCAGCTATTAATGGACCATTTAAAACACCATCCCGTTCACCATCCAAAATTCAAAAAGTTTTACCGGGCGATTCTTAAACCTTACATTGGGCATAAAATGAAACTTGTTCCTGAGGCTAAGATGAAGGAACAGTCTATGCAAATCTATTTGGATGCACTTGGAAGACAATCAAAGGAAGAACTCGATCAGTATTTCGGGGAATTGGCTGAGAAAGTACGACAGGGCTTCAATCCAGATGTACTATCACGATTAGAACAGCATATTGCCGACGATGTCCATGTGATGCTCGTTTCTGGTGCCTATACGCCCCTGCTACAATCGGTCACAAAGGGATTACAATTCGATACAATTATCGGTACGGAAGTCCCTTTAAATGGACCAGATATCGATTATCAAGCACCGATTCACCATGTTCATGGTCCACGAAAAAACGAGAAAATTGAACAGGCTCTGGAAGGGAAAGATATCGACTGGAAAAATAGTTTTGCCTATGGAGATAGTTTTTCTGATATCCCCGTCCTTGAGCTCGTTGGTCATCCCGTCGCCGTGCAGCCCGAACCTCGCTTACAGGCGATTGCTGAACAACGCAAGTGGGAAATTATCTAAAATTACTTGGAGATTTCTATAGACTCACCGGTAAATCTGACAAAACAAAAGCGCAAGCGCTTGTTCAGCCCCGACAAGTAGGAAGGATGAACTTCAATCCTTCCCTGCTGGAGGGCTTGAAAGTAAAGGCGGCCCTTTGCCTTTACTAGCAAGACCGAAGCGACTCGAGGGGCTAGGCGCTGGAGCCTAGACGAGAAATCACCCTATTCCGACTTATCCACAGTACGAGAATTTTATAATTTTCTAGGCTATAAAAAAACGAGGCCACTTCGGCTTCGTTTTTCAAATTATGATAATGATTTTAATCCTACAACACCTGCTACAATCAACATGACACTTACCATGCGTCCCGTGCTTTTTGATTCTCCAAAGAAAAACATATTAATAAGAACAGCTCCTGCCGTACCTATGCCAATCCATACCGCGTAAGCAATACTCACTTGCAAGTACTTAAAAGACATGTATAAAAAGGCAAAAGAAGCACCAAACCCACCGACAAACAGCAAGCTACTGCTCGCAGTTTTTTTCTGACTGTATTTCTTTAATCCAACGACACCAATAATTTCACTAATTGCTGCAAGTAAAACATATAGCCAACCCATAATTATACAGTTCCCTTCGCTACTTTTCTCTCTTCTCGATCATCAGCTAATTTTAAGCTAATCACACCGATCACTAAAACCCCTATGAAGAATATTTTTCCTGCACTCAAGCTGTGGCCAAAGAAAAATACATCCATTAAGGCCGTACCTACTGTTCCAATCCCTGCAAAAATCGCATAAACTGTACCCGTCGGTAAATTTTCACAAGCCTTTGTTAAGTAATGAAAATCAATTGCAATAAATACAACGATAAAAATCCAATGCCACCAAGCGCTTGCTACGTTAAAACCATATATCCACACCAACTCAAAAAAACTAGTCATCGCGACATAGAACCACGACTTATTCATTTAATAATCCTCCTTATTTTATGACTGACTGTCATTCATTTAACTCGATAAAGCTGGGATCACTTAACCATCCCAAGCGCATGTCGTAAAAAATCATTCACTTCCTCCTGTTGAATGCAGGCTTGATCCTCTTGCTCTGAATCGTATAAATATATTTGTTCGGCAGCTGATTCAACTAGTCCAATAATCATTTTCGCTGTGCGATCGGCATGAATGGATGATCGAATAATCCCCGCCTCCTTGGCTTCCTGTAATCGCTCACTAATCCATTGATAGAAAGGTGCATAGACCGTTTCCCATTCTTTTAAATGTTCTGTTGAAGCGAGGCCTGAATAGATGAGCGCCTGTATTTCATGATAATCATGCGTCACTTGGAAAATGGCCTCAACAAGCTGCTCAAGCTGCACTGGAAAAGTTGCTGATTCCTCTACAGATGCCTGCACGATAGCCATCGTCTTCACCACCATCACTTCTGCAATAGCAGGCATCAGTGATAATTTAGACGGGAAATACAAATAGAACGTACCTTGTGCAATCCCTGCTGCTTTGACAATATCTGAAATCTTCGTTTTTTCAATGCCCTGCTCACGAAAAACTTCAATCGAGGCATGAACAATCATCTCTTTTTTATTCATCTACTAATCCCCCTCACACACGAATGACTGACTGTCATTCATTTTAACTTGTCTGCCATTATAAAGCAAGCGGCTTAGCCATTGTCGATTCATTCAAAAATAGGTTACCCTCTATCACAACTCTATCTCTAAACTTCATAACAATAGGATAAAACAAACCGATAACGACAGTTTTTTCATCACATATCATCTTCATTCAAGAAATAGTATAACCTCATTTCTTTCAATAAGGTAACATAAATCAGGAAAACGACAAATTATTTTACAGAATTTTATAGTCACTGAAAACATTATAACAAAGCCAATGGAAGCGCTTCATCTCGATAAATTTTCTAACTCAACAAAATTTTCTGACTTGTGTTTTTTTCGATTTCATGGTAAAAATTTATTACTCAATAAAATACTGTAGGGAATGGGGGATGTTCATTGACGAATCATTACCGGTCTTCATTAGAGATGCATCGGCTTCATACGGGGAAAATGGAAACCGTGTCTAAAGTTCCACTTGAAAACAGAGTGGACCTAAGTTTAGCTTACTCTCCAGGAGTAGCTGAACCTTGTTTAGAAATCGCCAAAAACCCCACAGCGGTATACGAGTATACCATCAAGGGAAATTTAGTTGCGGTGGTGACAGATGGGACAGCTGTCTTAGGTTTAGGGGATATTGGGCCTGAAGCAGCACTTCCCGTCATGGAAGGGAAAGCTTTGTTGTTAAAAAGATATGCAAATATCGATGCTTTTCCAATTTGCTTAAATACAACGGATGTAGAGGGGATCATCCAAGCCGTTAAAGCAATCAGTCCTACGTTTGGTGCCATCAATTTGGAGGATATTTCTGCGCCACGTTGCTTTGAAATCGAAAAGAGATTACGTGAAGAATGCGATATTCCTGTATTCCATGATGACCAGCACGGCACTGCAATTGTCGTTGGGGCAGGATTATTAAATGCTTTAAAAGTTGTCCATAAAGACATGCAATCGGTTAAAATTGTAATTAATGGCGCGGGGGCAGCCGGGATTGCAATTACCAAACTTCTTCTCTCAATTGGATTTGAACAAATTACCGTTTGCGATTCACAAGGTGTTATTTATAAAGAACGCCCAAATGGTATGAATTCTACCAAACATAAAATCGCTGCTCTCACAAATCCTGATGGCCTGACAGGCTCTTTACAGGATGCGATGACGGGGGCAGATGTGTTCATCGGGGTTTCTGTCGCGAATTTATTGACAAAGAAACTCATTGATTGCATGAATGATGACCCAATTGTCTTTGGTTTGGCGAATCCAAATCCAGAACTAGCTCCTGATAAAGCGCAGGAATACGGGGTTCGCATTATTGCAACAGGACGCTCTGATCATCCAAATCAAGTGAATAACGTCCTAGCATTCCCTGGTATCTTCCGCGGAGCTCTTGATGTCCGTGCAAGTGAAATAACTGAAAGCATGAAGTTGGCCGCAACCTACGCCATTGCTTCACTAATTGACGACTCTGACCTAAGGGACGATTATATTATTCCCGATCCATTTGATGAGCGGGTTGTAAAAGTTGTGGCAGAAGCAGTTGGTAAAGCTGCGATTGAATCAGGTGTGTCTACTATTAAAGAGTACGCCATCTTATAGTCCCAAAGAGCAAAAGCGCCATAAACACGGTTGGTGAACCGATTTATGACGCTTTTCTCTACTTATCCTCCTTGGAACCCAAATCTATATGAAGACTTCCATCCATTTGGATTTCAGCATAAAACACCTGTTCAACTTTACCGATACCTTGTTTTTTCAGTTGAGCATATACCCACTCTTCCGTTAAATTCAATTCAGTCAGATTCTTTTTAATAATTTCTCCATCAGAAATGATTTCGGATGGAATATATTTCGGTTCAGGCGCTGGAGCATTGACATCTTTTTTGGTCGCAGGCTCCTGACCCGCTTTCTTCAAAACACTCAAGTTACCGTTCGTTTCCAGTATCGCAAAATGAACATCTTTAATAGAAAAAATACTTTGTTCCCGCAGCATCATGTTCAAATCATTCAAATGGAGTCGTGATTTTTTCATAGCCTCCTCAATAATTTTTCCCTCAAACATGACAATCGTTGGCTTGTCGTCTAGGAGTATGCGGGCTTTCTTTGACTTAAGCGCAATATAGCTCATGAGCAACGTTAATAGCGCCCACCAAATCATTGCAATGACTCCATCCACAAACGGCGTTTCGTTTTGCCCTGCAATTTCTGCTGCTATTGAACCAATTGTAATGCCCGTCACATAATGGAAAAATGTCAGCTGAGAAATCTGTTTTTTTCCCATCACCCTTGCCATGATAAGTAAAACAATAAATGCAAGTGTTGTCCTCAGTAACGTTTCCCAAAAATGAATCTTCGATAACTCATCCATAATCATTAGAATTCACACTCCCATCATATAGAAAGTGTTCCACTATTGCTAAGTGGCTATACATGGAGAGGTTAAAGAAATCCGACCCAAAAAAGCCGCGAACGGTATCGTTTACCGCCGTGGCTTTTCTCTTAATCGAGTTTTACTCTAAGAATGGCCCCTGTATTCGCGTCAATTTTCACTTCATACTTATGACCTTCTGCTGTTCTAATATCAATTTCATAAACTAACACGCCATCATCATAATCCAGTTCCGCTTTTACAACTTGACCTGGTACACGTTGCAAGGCAATCGCCATCGCTTGGTCGATAGTAATCCTACGGTATTGTGGGTTTTGCCAATGATTAGACCAGTATTGATGCTGATCTTGCCGATTTTGATGCGTCAACCATTCCCCTCCCCTTCAATCGTTATACAATCTTTACTATTCTATTCGAAATGGGGAAAGATGTGACTTGACTATGCTGTTAATAAATTGCAGAACACTATTTCAATCAGAACTTTTCTGCTTCTCCTCCGACTTTGAATTTATCCAAAAGCGTGTCATTGGTTGTTCAGGATTCATCAACAATTTTGCTAGATAAGAAGCTGTCATCGTATAGCTGTTTTCTATTTTTTCTGTTAAAAAATTAGTACGTTCGTACAGTATGCCACGTAGATGGTCCAGTTGCCTAACCATTTTCTCTGTCACACCTTCTTGATTGTCCAGCCTGCTCATGACGATTTGTTGAATGTCCTCTTGCTGTGATATGCGTTCGGCCAATTGATGTTGATGGTCCAATTGCTCATTCATTTTGATAACAATTTCTTTCGATGTTTCACTGACTTGCACTCTAAACTTCTCATCCACTGCCTGTTCATCCGCCAACATCTGATGGAACTCTTGCTGCTGATTATCTAATTTCGTCAACGACTTCATAACATTTTTTTCGAATTTCTCATGCTGAAAGTCATTGGCTTGTAGTTCATTCAAACGGTTACGGGTTGTCGTGAATTGATTCGACTGTACCTTTTTCTGTTGTTTTAAAAGCATTTCAAGGTCACTAATATGACGATGAAGCGAAGCATTTGCCTCCTGCTGCTCCTGCATCCACTGCGTTAACGAATCTATTTTCGAATAGCTCTGATTAGGCTCAACAAGATCCACCTCATTTTTGAAAACGTCCAAATGACTCTGACTGTTAATAAATAACCCCATTTGCCTAAGCCCCCTTGTCGTACTATCCTATGCAAATGACGGCAAAGCGGTTAGCAAAGGTTTACTCCCAAACATACGGTGTTTCTTGATAGACATAATAATTCAACCAGTTAGAGAATAGCAGATGAGTATGTGAACGCCATGTATTTAATGGCTCTTCATTTGGATCATTATTTGGAAAATAGTTTACCGGCGGATCAATATGGATACCTTTTTGAAGATCACGTGCGTATTCTTCTGCCAGCGTCGTTGCATCGTACTCAAAATGACCCGTGATCATAATATGTTTTGCATCGTTGGAAATGATGATAAACGCACCAGCATCCTCAGACTTGGCCAGTAAATGCAAGCGCGGATCATTTTCGATTTCCTCCACTGAAACAGCTGTATAACGTGAGTGTGGCGCTCTAAATTCATCATTAAATCCACGTGCTAAATTGATTGTCGGGTCAGATAAACGATGTGTAAATACACCTGAGCACTTCTTCGGCAAATCAAATTTATCAATTCCATAATGGTGATACAATGCTGCTTGTGCGCCCCAACAAATATGCAGCACAGACGTCACATTGTCTTTTGACCAGTCCATAATCTCCTTCATTTCATCCCAATAATTCACATCTTCAAATTGCAAATGCTCAATCGGCGCTCCTGTAATAATCATGCCATCAAAACGACGATGTTTGATGTGCTCAAATGTTGTGTAAAATTTGTCTAGGTGTGACTTGCTAACGTTTTTCGATTCATGGGTGGCCATGTTCATAAACGTCACATCCACTTGTAACGGTGTATTGCCTAATAAGCGTAAAAGCTGTAGCTCTGTGCGTTCTTTTTCTGGCATTAAATTCAAAATAATAATATTCATTGGACGAATGTCTTGGGACGTCGCGCGCTCCTCATCCATGACAAATATTTTTTCCTTTTTCAATAATTCTCCTGCCGGCAATTGTTTAGGTATGTTGATTGGCATCGTTCATCTCTCCCTTTTTTCATTCTATTATGTATGTCGAGCACAAAAAAATCCCCTTTTCTATTTGATAAGAAAAGAGGATTGGCTTTAGGCTCTCAGTTCTTATCTCTCAAGATCAATCGCGCCTCGGCGTGATTACGTCCGGGGGGCTTTATCTGAATTCAGATAAATAATCTTGTTGGAGGTAGCACCTTTCTGACCATGTCAGAGGTTGCTGAAGCTTCATCGGGCCATGTCCCTCTGCTTCTCTTGATAAGAATATTCAATTAGATTCCATTATACGCTTAAACTTTTTATTGTAAACAGTCTTTTTATTTTTCAAGTAATAATCATCTGAACTATCCCATTTACTCGAACAAACTTGGTAGTTTTATTCATTTGATTTATCACTCAATTTCAAATGTCATTTTAACTGGTTCTTTCAAATTATTATTTTGGTGATCTTTCAAACCTGTTGTGACATAAAGCGTATAGGTACCTGGTGCATAACCTGACTCAGGAGCTCGAACGATAATTTTTTGTCCTTCACCTTCAAGAATAGCCGGAACAACATTAGCCTCTGCATCATGTACATAGATAGTAGTCGGTTCTATAGTTGTTATATCCACTGCTTTTGATAGTGATATCGTCCAATACTTATCGCTCGAAAAAGTTCCTTCTTTCGGTATTTCTTTATACTTAATTTCCGAAGTCCATGGATAATTGTCTTGTAGGTAGCTGTTGAATTGTTCAGCTACTCGCTGATAGCCTGCCTCACTAAGATGAACATTTGATGGATTTGGTAGATAATGTGTAAAGTTTTCATCTATGATTTCAGCTGTTGGGACAAAAACGGCTGTTGTTCCTGTTATTCCTTGTTGAATGGCTCCATTTAGCTGGCCTACTAGCTGTCCAACGAGTGGTTTTAACGTAGGATCTGTAATATAGGGAAACGGATTGTAGCCTCCCATAATATATACTTGAGCTTTTGGATTGATAGTGTAGATTTCTTGTAAAATTGAGTGATAATTGACACGGACTTGCTGGACAGCCCCTAATAATTCCACAAGATTATAGTCTATTTTCCCTGTACTTTTATCAAGTTTAAAATAAGCAAATAAGTCATTAGCCCCCGCACTTAGTGTAATAAAATCTGCTGATTTAACAAGTTCGCGAAGTTCAGCTTTTTCCTTCAGTCCATTTAAAACATCATCTGTTGTAAAGCCAGGGAAAGAAAAATCGTTATTATACGATTTTAATAGATTGGCCTCCTCTAGTATTTCTGCAAGAAAATCTGGATAGCCCTTGCCATAGTCATCGTTCGAGTCTTGTCCATATGCCAGGGAATCACCCAGCGACAAATACTCGATAGGTGTTGTTGCCTCTGCTTGTTGGGCAAATGAGCTGATTGGTAAAGCGATTAATTGAAATACAAGTGCCAATGCAAATAGAATTCGAAACTTCATGATTGATTTTTGCATACTATCCCTCCTGTTTTTGATTGATTCACCAGTCCCTTAGCTCGTCTCCTTCCTCAATAATTCTATTGTTAGTATAACTCTTCTTTTCTATTAAGTGAATTTTCTTATATTATAACACGCGATAAAAAATAATTCCCTTGAATAAAACCCTTTTATTATGCCATATTAACGTCGTACTACATGTTTGAAAGGAGTTTTTTTCATGGGAAGAGACAACAAACAAGGTAGCACTAACAATTCGCGTTCATTACCCCAAACGCCGAAAAGGCAAAAGATTCAACCGGGGGATATGAAAGAAGAAATGGCACGTGAGTTTGAAGAATTGAGCAATTTTAAACCCAAACGGGAGCGCATGATTCCAAACGAGCGGAAAAGAAAGTGACACATTTTTTTGCGAGGATAGCACCTAACCTACCATGAAAAAGACGATACCCCGCGCAGCGATAGGGCTGATGCGGGGTATTCTAAATAAGTGATTTGAAGTCATCTATTCTTTCTCCTAAACGCTTCATTACTTCTTGATGAGTCTTTTTTTGAGTCAATGGATTTGCACTTTCGCTTTCAGCTTCAGCTAACTTTCTATTTAGCTCATCAATACTATTTCCTAATTCAAAAATAGGTCGTATTTCCTTCATTGGACTTCACCCTTATAATCACTCGGGATGCTCCCTTCATTCTCCACTTCCGCAGTCCAAGAGATAATTGTCGTGCTATCCCATACATTTCGCCTTTCAATCTCCATCAACATCCGTGAAATACTTTCATCGAGTGCTTCTGCATTCAACACTTCTACCAAATTTTGCGGATTTGCATAAGGTTCACCCGGACATTCTACCAAGCCATCTGTTGTCATGAAAATGACATTTGTCCCTTTTCTCAATTCCCTTGTTCCAGATGTATAGCATGGAACAGTTTTTTCAAATGTATTCACTTGCCCAATCCATTCGAAGAACTGCCTTTGATTCAGTTGAAACTGGTTGAGGGCAATTAATTCTGGATGTAATAAATAGACCAAGCAGTCTCCTACGGAAAACCACCATAAGTAGTTATCTTTCCTTGCGACGACAAGGCAAGCTGTTTCTCCAGTGACATCTCTACATGCAGCCAAAAGTTCATCGGATTGAAAAATTTCAAGTAGCTTGTCTTCCAATTGTTTAAACTTTGGAGGTCCTTCAATTGATAAAATCTTTGACAAGCCGTCTTTATGCTGTGCGAATGTACGCATAACAAGTTCCGCGCTTTCGGCACTTTTATGTGCATCGAGAATAGCGGCTAATTCCCAGTCGTCAGTTTGCCAGATGATACAACCGTCTTCATTCTTTGTTTGACCTGCCGATGAATTACCGCCATAACGCCCCACCACTATTCGATTTATCCACCGAACATCACGCTCATCAACGTAATCCTTTTCACTTCCAACCTAGGAGAAATCAATCATGACGATATGTTTCCAAATAGGATTTGATTCGGTGGAAAAGTTCCACCTTTGCACCGGGCATAGTATGCGGACAATCATGAACAAGTTCCCCTAATTCTTGTATAAATCCCATGTGAAATCCCTCCAATATACAATTATTAAAAACATTATTTCGATTTCCCTTTAGCTATACTCAAAATTGTCCATTCTTTATCTTTAATTTGCTTGCCAATGTAAAGAATTTGTCCTAGATGGTAACTGATATGCGCTATCTCCGTCTGAATTGCACTGAAAGCGGTTATTTGTTGGTTCCTCAAGGTAACCGCTTTATGTAAATCGTTTTCTACTAAACTCTCCAATGTTTGAAAGAGTAGTTGCCAACCTGAGTCCCATTTATACATCAGCTCTTCTCTAGACAACCGCTCATCAAGAAATTCATCATCTCTATTTCTATATGATTTTTCCCCATCCGTCGTTAAAAAATCTACCCATCTCGAGTGCATATTTCCACTTAGATGCTTTATTATTATCACAATCGAATTGGATTCTTCACTTGGTTTCCAATGTAATTCATCATTAGATAGTTGGCTAAATGCTTGTTCTGCACGTTCTTTAAAATGAGCGAATTGGGTAATTACAATCGACAAGTATTGTTCTTCAAATGTTTTCAAAAGTACCCCCCTAATAATGTTATCAATGAGCTTTCATTATTAATCAAGTCGCACCCGATGCGGGATGCGCTTTTCAAACCTTTCCATCATCCGACACGGGCATACTTCAATACTGAAATTGCACCTCTACCGTAGCGTTAATCACAATTTCTCCTTGTTCAATCGGCATAGATACGCTCATTTCTTTCGCTGCATACATTCGTGGTGCTACCGACTCCGCCCTATGCTCCTCAACAATTTTAATCGGCGTAGTATCAAACTGAAGTTGCATTGTATCAGCCATCGTTTGTGCTTTTGCCAAAGCGTTCTTTAATGCAAGGCTCAATGCTTGTTGATAGTACAATTGTTCATCTCCAACCGTGAACCGAATATTGGATACGTTATTCGCCCCGTTTTGAACAGCCACATCTATCACATTTCCTACCTGCCCAATGTTAGTGATTCTCACAGTGATTGCATTTGTTACCTCATAGCCTCTAAACAGTTGCTTGCCTTCAACATAGTCATATTGAGGGGAAACATTATAAGAAACCGTTTGGATATTCTCTCTGCTAATTCCTAATTGTAATAATGACGCAATGACTTGATTCATTGCAGCAGTATTTTCCTGCTGCGCTTGACTCAGTTGTTTATTTTCCGTACGTACCTCTAACTGAATTTGAACAGTATCTGGTGCAACCGAGAGATTGCCAATTCCCGTAACCGTCATAACTCGGCGTTGCTGGCTAGTGAATTGCTGTACATAAGGATAATACATTGTCCTCCACCTTTCCTAACCTGGATTTAGTTTCATAAAGATTTGGGCTGGCGGAAACTCGTGACTTCAGTCGTGAGTTTCCGCCAGCCTGCACCTCCCTTTTTTAAATTATTTGAACGAGCAGCGTACTAGCTTTCTCGACTACTCGTAGCTTTTTGAAGCTTGCACTTTTGTGTATACTTACCCCATCTATTGTGCGTAAATCAAAATAACCTGTTTTTCTTCGACCAAACACGATACATTCGATTCCTTCAAAAAGAACTTTATCAAACAGTTGAAAACCTTTAACGAATCGTTCTGCTTTATTGGCTTTTCGATAGCCACCTTTTGCGATGGTCATTTTGTGTAGCTGGCGATTGTTTTTTCGTACTTGTCTGAAAAAATAGGTATTGCTAGATGAAGCCGCAAGCGGATTTCCACTGATGCATCTTGCATCCACAGCGTGACTTTTTTCTAAACCATAATGGATACGTGTATTTTTTGTTTGGAATCCATACGTTAATTGAACGTGAGGATACAGTTCTTTCACTTGGTGATGAATAAACCATCGCAACACTGTCATTTGAGATGCATCACGAAACGAAGCACTTTTACGCGTAAACAGATGTTCTTTTCCTTCTTGATGAATCTTGTTGTGACACGTTTCACAAAGTGTCAATAGATTATCTGGACCGTCACCACCTGTTTTTCGACTTTCGATGTGATGAACATTTAAAATCTTGTCTTTTGTTTTGCCTTTGCAATGTTGGCATACATGCTTATCGCGAAAGAATACGTACTCCCTTACATTCCAAAAGCCAAGTTGGTCTCCTTTTTGATACAAATCACCCGAAATAGTTGGGTTCTTAATCTTTTGAATATCAAACTGCGCAACTTCAATCGTTACATGCGTAATCGGAAGAAGCTTATGCACTTTGGCAATCATCTTTGTGTGCATATCTACTTTGTTTTGAACGGATGGAGCGAGCCGCCCTTTATTTTTCTTACGATTGAGAAAGCGTGGTTGACGATAGCGAGTCTTCCTGCTTCGTCTAGCACTTCGCAAAGCTCTGCGAGTTGCCAATAACTCCTGAATATCAGTACGTAGCCTGACTTCACCCTCGAACAAGACATGGCCTTCTGTTGTAGCTGAAAGTCCGATATGCTTGGTTCCGGCATCTACGCCGAGTGATACTGGCTGTTTGTAACCGCTAGAGCCGTATTGCAATTGAATGGTAAAAGGTGTTCGTTGGACAACTTTCGCTTTTTCTTGTTGTAGTAGCCTACGCGCTTTTTGCGGCTTGCAAGGCATAAGCGGTTGTCCATGTTTGTTCAGTACGTAAACGAGCATATCGTTTACCTCCTTCGAGTCAAGTACTCTTCGCCAATGTTGTAAGTGCTTGTTTGACGTGGAACACCGCTCCTTTCCCTCAGAGCTTTTAATCCACACGCGACAGTTGCATAGAACTAGAGTTGGCATTCTATGGTGTCATGACACAAACAACGTAGTCAGTAAAGACTTAGGCTAGTCAATTAAGGCTCTTACAAGCCTGCGACTTCAGTCGTGGGTTATTGACTAGATACTATGCACAATGTTAGGTAAAGATAATTGCGATGGCCTCTAACGAAGGTACATCCATTTTTCTAGAACTTGAAAAATATCCTTGTTACTCTCTACACCAATTTCTTTTGAATTCAGCATGATATACACAGCTTTCAAGAAATTCTTTACTGTCCGTTTAGTATGATAGGCATCAATTGCCCCTGCATTTTCATCCAATTGCGTCTCGACCATTCTAGTCAATCCTTCAATCCAGGCTTGGATATCCTGCTCAGCATTCTGGCGCTCTAGCAAGGAAGCGATGATGATTGCCAGCCGCTCCTCCTCTTCATCCAAATAATCCACTCGCCTACATAAGCAATGTTGAACTACTTGAAGAATTCGACTGACGTCTTCTTTTGGAAGGAAAGGATGTTTGGCTAAGGCATCCAATGCATCCGCACCATGTGCAATGGCATGTGCCCATCCCTTTCCTTCAATAAAACCACGTGTATCATTTTCTTCCATCATATAGTGAATAACAGTATGTACAGTCTGTTGCACCAGATCTTGTTGCACAACTTTTTTCTCTATGTCGTATTCGATAGTCGCCGCTATGACAAGTGCAGAAAAGGATCGTGTAAACACAGAATCTGTTCCAGACTCACCAAGTCCATAGCAAAGGTAATCTTCCTGTATGACTGCTCCAAGTAAAGCTTGAATTTCTTCGGCATTTAATTGCTCCGAAAAAATCAACTTTCCGAAGCTCCCATATATTAATTGATCACGCAAATAACTATCTGGATTGCCAATCTCTCTCAACATCTCTTGCCTAACTTCCAAAGTTAGCTCCGATATTCTATCATCTAGGTAACTTTCTAGTGTTGTTGTCAACATTACTGTTTCTCCTCTACCATTCGTGTTGAATACATGTTTTTTGCATTCACTTAGCCTTGCATTATCTATAGATACCGTTTAACTACATTTATTTTAATAAGTCCGCAATGGCGAGATCAGGTGCAAACAAGCCACGCTGTGCTGCGGCTTAATGACAATTGGCTTCATCATGCCACCAAAACTTATTGTCACGTTTTCTTCTTGTATCCCTTTCAGTGCATCTAGCATAAAGCGACCATCAAAAGTCATTTGGATGTCGTCCTGCCCATCAATTTCTATTATTTCTTGATATTCCTCAATCATTCCAACTTCCGTAGCATTTGATGCTATTTTAATCCTTGCATCATCTACAATTTTTAAGTTCACGTTGTTATTTTTCCATTCAGTCGAAAATACACAAGCTCGGTCAATTCCCTCCATTAGTCCTTTCGTGTTAATTGTTATCGTAGATTTTGATTCTGAAGGTACTAGGGCTTGGACGTTTGGAAAGCTACCTTCTATTAACCTCGAATAAAGTGAACTGTTAACAGTCTTAAATACGATAAAGTTATTTGTATAATAAATATCAACGTTTGAAGACTCAGACTCCTTTAGATGCATCAATTCAGACAGGCTCGTGCTTGGAACGACGAATGATTCTTGTATGTCCGATTCTATATGTACTTCCCTCCGCGCTAATCTATGTGAGTCCGTCGCGGTACAAATTAGCTTATTTTGTTCAAACTCCATTTTCACACCGGTTAGTATAGGTCTAGACTCGCTTTTAGAAACTGCAAACACAGTTTTTTTTATAGCCTCCATTAATTTTCCAAACGGGACTTTCACGTTATTGTCACAATCCATCTCCGGGAGCTTTGGGTATTCATTCGAATCAAAACCATTTAGCCTCGTTTCAATATTCCCGGATTTAATTGTGATTGAACCATTGAATTCTGCTTTCATATGAATATCATCAGGTAATTTTTTTAGTAGTTCATTTAAATACTTGGAGAGAACAACAACACTCCCAAACTCGCTTATTTCCACAACCTTTTCCCCATTAATTAAAGAAGGAATTGTTCTTTCTATAAAGACATCCGAATTACTTCCTGTTAACGTTAAACCATTTTCATTGGCCCCTATTTTTATTCCAGAAAGTATCGGAATAACACTTCTTGTTGAAATAACTTTATTAATATCAGACATCGCACTTGTAAATAAAGAACAATTCACTTTAAAATCCATACATATCCTCCTAGATAATCGGCCCAAAGTCCATCACTTCAATTTTGTTCCAAGTAGCTTGCCAATTCTTTTTTCTAACCCTTTTCTCATACATCAACATTCGATCCTCCGATTCCAAGAAATAAAGAGTCGGTTTCACTATCAAATTGACAACGTCCTGTATACCATGAGGCGCCGTCAAGATGACATTGCTTCTCTCATCTAACTTCACACCCAAAGCTGTTGCCGTTTCAGGAAATTTTCCGATTGCATCCACAGATGAAGAATAGGGTGAACTATTATTTACGATATGCATCCTCGCCTGATTTTTGACTGACCAAGGGATAGTTGAAAGTAGCCTTCTCAATACTTCCTCATGTTTCTTTTCAACGCTTTCTTCAACATTCTCTGCATCGTAATAAATCACATCAATATCAGGCATTGGAGTTCTTTCATCAAAACCATGCAGCGCGTCCCAAATTTTCGATCGAACAAATCCCGCACAAATCCACCAATCAGGTAAATTCAATGATTTGGCGCATGCTAATAGGTCCATCATCCATTCGTCTTCCTGAATGAGGGCAATGACATCTTTTTCATTTTGAATAAACATCAGTATTCTCATCCCCTCCAATTAGCAAGGTCATTCCATCCATAGGCGACTTCACTCAACTCCTTGCCTTCAATTTCAATTTCGGCAGTGTCAATTGGCTTTCCAGCAAGCCTTTCATAAAAACGGCAAGCAGGGTTTTCTTCGAGTGCCCAAATAAGCATCGAGTTCAGCTTCTTCTCTTTCAAATCGTCCACGACTATCTGGATAAGCTTTCGCCCTAGCCCTTTCCCTTGCTGCCCTTCTAATAGATAAATCGCATATAACTCGCCCACATACGCTTCATATTTACCAGTACGCTCTTTACCACCAGAAGCAAATCCCACAATCTGACCGTCCTCATCTTCTGCTATGTATACGTTATTCTGCTTTACACCACTCATCCACATCTGCTCACGACTTTCATACGACAAATTATTCAAATACGCATCTGGCACAATTCCCTTGTATGTCGTCCGCCAGCCATCCACATGGACTTTCGCGATACCTACCACATCTGCTAATTCCGCCTTTCGAATGAACACATCAACTATCCCCTTCCTTGTCGTTCAGCATTTGAGTTAGTAGTTTGAAATGAGGTACCGTCAATTCCTTTAATTTCAAACGCTCTTCTGCCAATAAAACTTTCAGCCTTCTAAACTCCGCCCAAGCAGATTCATATTCACTACCGGAAATCTCATTGTTCGTTAAAGCTGCCTCCAACTCATCAATATCCTTTTCAATCACTGCCCCCGTTGGCAATACAATAAGATCCAGATACAAATCATCCATCCACGGGCCATTTTTCGTGCAGTAGCCTATCTCTTTACAAATATCGATATACCATTGCACAATACTTCCAGTAGAATCGAACACTGTCGTAATCGAATATTGCTGTCCTTCCGGAAAATGTTACATCCAATAATAGCCGTGATCGGCAAGACAAATCGTCCTACCTTCATAGCTCATATAAAGGGGCTCCCTTACTTCCCTCATATGAAGAAGAGTCACATAGCCCTTAAAAGCTTCCGTTTCAATAAAAAGCTCAGTATACGCCCTCTCCTTTACACGTTTCCAGTCATATCTACTGCCGAATTTCCGTTTCAGCATCAGCAACCCCATTTCATCTGTCCACTCACAGATTTTCTAAATCAGAGATCATATTTCCCCATTTCCCTCAACAAATCCTTGGCCATATAATAAGCACTCACTGAAAAAAGTTGAGTGATTTGTTGCTCGTGAATCATCTTCTCAATCTCATCAAAAGAAAACAACTTCACATCAATCTCTTCCGTTTCATCTAACTCCTGCTCGTATTCCTTATAGGCATCCATAATCAAAAAAGTAACTATCTTGTTCGTTTGAGTAGCTGGATTCACCATAAACTCACCCATTTTTATCGGTTTCGTCTTTGAAATATAACCGGTTTCTTCACGGATCTCTCTGACGATCCCCTCTTCGTGAGACTCGCCTTCTTCAATTTTCCCAGCTGGAATCTCCAAAAAGTAATCCTGACCTGCATGCCGATATTGTTCCACCAAAAGTACTTGCTGATCTTTCGTGAGTACAACCGCATTTACCCAATCGGCATATTCCTGAACATAATAATCATCAATGATGACACCGTTTGACAACTGGCATGTATCTTGTCTTAAGTTGCCAAACGGGGTTTTATAATGATATGTTGACTTGATCGTTTTCCATTTCTTCATTCATAAAACTCCTCAATTTCTCCCAATAATTTACCCCAACGTCATCACATGCGTCGTTTCTGAAGCAGAATTATCTAATTCAAAGCCATTCGATCGATAAAAAGCATCTGCCTTCGAGGATTCTGTTCGAACAGTCACTTCATTAAAAACACCACGAGAATGGTCGATAATTTGTTTGAGCAAAAGAGATCCAAGACCTTGCCGCCTTGCATCGTCTAACACGTAAAACCTTTGCAAACGCGCAACTTGTGTATCATCGGAAAAAGGTGATTGATTGACACCACCAATCGCAACAACATCACCAGCTTCATTTTGAACAGAGAATAAGGCCTCCCCCGGTTTGTTAAACCGATTAGTACCATCTTGAAAATCGTTAACCAAACGTGATAAAAAACGATAGCCTTCCGTTTCACTTTCCTTGACTAAATGAGAAATTGTAATCGCCTGTAAATCCTCAACCCGTTCTACTGTAAATGTCATTGCTTTTCCTCCCTTTAATCAATTATGCCCCGGCATAATTGCGTCCGGATTTTTTTCGAGCTTGCTCGAAAAGCCCCCCTAAAAATCCGTGACGTCCGCCGGAGGCTTTATCTGAGTTCAGATAAAGTAATTATTCCTACTTGTACCTTTCAACAACTTCATTAAAAAAACCTCCATTTATCCCATAAACAAAATAACCCACATACGTTTATCACGTAGTGAGTTATTTTGCGATAGCTATTTCTCTACATCTCCATCCACTTGCGCTCTTGAAAAACCACGACCGAGAATTTCTGATGCGTTCAAGAAAATGACAAATGAAGTTGGTTCAAGCTTTTGAAGCACCTTTTTAAAATACACAGCCTCTGATTGCTCCACGACACAAAGAATCATCGTCTTTTCTTGATTCGAGTAGCCGCCAATCGATTTAATCTTCGTTAAACCACGGTTAATTTCATTTTTAATAATGGCTTGGACTTCCTCTTCTTTATCCGTAATAATCATCACTAGCTTCGTCGGGGACGTTTGCAGTTGGACAAAGTCAATCACTTTACTTGTCACGTAAATGGCAATCATCGCATACAACGCAAGCTCAAAGTTAAAGACAAATGCTGATGTAAGAACAACGAGCCCATCAACGAGCAGTTGCGCAAAACCACTTGATAGTCCTGTGAACTTCTTCACCAATTGCGCAATCAAAGCAGTTCCGCCTGTTGAGCCATTTCCTCGGTAAACTATACCAAGCCCAACACCAAGCATGACTCCGCCGTAAATTGCACTCAGCAATGGATTATCGACGGAAAGTGTTATATCTGCCGTCAACCAAATGACAAACGGAACAAAAAATGTACCAACAAGTGTTTTCAAACTAAACTCCTTACCCACAAGGACAACCCCAAGGATTAAAAGAGGAATATTAATCAGCCACTGTACATACGCTGGGTTGAATAAAAAAAGTTCGTAAACAATCGTACTAATCCCTGAAACACCACCGGCCGCGAGTCGTGCTGGCAGGAAGAATATATTAAAGGCTAGTCCAACCAGCGCAGCCCCCAGGATAATCTGGATATATTCAAATACGATTGTTTTTTTTAATTGTTGTATCGCCATTTTACATATGCCCTCACTTTCAACCTTTCTATTTTAACAAAAAATAGCTGCGCCATCATCTTTTTAGAAATAAAAGCTAAGTGCCTCATATCCAAAATAAAAAGATAGTAGTGCGAGAACACCGAATACGATACTCTCAATCTTACTGCCTGTTTTCGTTGTTACTGGAAAACGGACTGTCATGCGAAGTGGAAATAATAATTTAATCCCCTTTTTCGTTGCCATATCCAACACAAAATGACTAGCCATCCCGACTAAAAATCCGGCTTTCACTGCCTCATTCGGAATAAATGCATTCAATAATGCTGCAACCACCACCAAAAATAACAAACTATGTGTAAATGTACGATGGCCGAATACCTTATTGATCAACTTTGATAACAGCGGTAGTTTCCGTCCAATCCTACTGCCACTGTGACAAATATCTGGCAGTAATGCGCCAATCACCCCTGCCCCCAACATTAGAACCGGGTCATGATTGGCAATTTGTGCATAAGCAAGACTTGCTGCAATGCCGCCTACGATGTGTGTATTCCCTGTCATGCTCGCTCTCCTCTATTCAAAATGTGGTACTCTATTAGTATAATCGTTGTTACAGTGCCTGACAGTGAAATAGTATAATTAGAAAAAACAGAGCTTACAAAACAACATATCCCTAGATACTTTTATAGTTATTAGAATTTACAAATTTCTTTGTACTTATTATTTTTTTCTAGTATAATATAAATAAGTAGTGTAAAATATGCAACTTAAAGGAGCAGAGTATTATGCGAAGCTTGGGTATCGTAAGAAAAGTTGACCAGCTTGGTCGAATTGTAATACCGAAAGAATTAAGAAACACACTCCACCTAGATACGGGTTCTCCCATGGAGATATTTGTAGAGGAGGACAAAATTATTTTACGAAAGTATTCTGTCAACGAAGCTTGTATCGTCACAGGCGAGATCACACCTGACAATAAGATGTATTCGAATGGTATGTATTTAAGTCCAAGGGGCGCCGAGATTGTATTAGCAGAAATAGCGAAGCATAGCTGAAGTGTTTGTCCACAATATTTCCAACTATTTCATTTGAAAACATAACGCAATTGATGTACACTATGTTTAGAAGCTGCGTTGTTCGTATCAACATTAAGTTTTAACCTTTAAGCTGTAAACGGGAGTTTTATCTAGAAATAGGAATGGCACGCTTCGTTCTTTCGATAACGAGGACATACAGGATTATTTCTGCGAACACCCACTTTGAGGAGTGGTGGTTTAAAACTTTCTAAGACCGTACGGCAAAGGCGGCTTTTACTTTAAATGTTATACCTATAAGGTTTATGAGTGAACATCATCCTGTAGAGGGTGGTGTTTTTTTGTTATGAAAATGTCATTGGGGTTAAAATTCTGCGCAATCAATAACGTTTCTTGTGATTTATTAACAACTTTCATATTGACTTAACTGTCATTCCCGGCAGAAATACAAAAAGCCCTTTTCACCGTTTACATGAAAAGGGCTGGCTTGCAGAAAGAAATCATTCGTTTCGTATATTTTCTCTTGATCTTTGCATCTACCAATTACGCAATCGTGATACCTGCACTTGCCGTACCTGTTATTACTCCACCTAGAAGTCCCGTTGTAGTTGTTGAAAGCACCATTAACAAACGGTCCCCCGCATTTACAGATAATGGTGGGAAATTCGAGGATGTTCCCTCAACTATACCGCCTACAGCTACCAGACCAATATCCGGAGCCAGATTAACAGCCACATCTGTAGCAGTGAAAATCGTACTTCCCGCTGGTGCACGATAAATTCGTGCAGTGACCGTTGTAGTTCCGAGGAGTGAAGCTGCAATTGTTACAGTGAAAGCTGCAGAAATAGCTGTTACCGTACCTGCTCGTGGAACTGAAAAAGCTTCGTTTAACAGACCAGTCAAGTCGATTGTAGTACCAAGAATACCCACAGTCGGTACATTTGTACCAAATCCAACTAAACTACCGGTACTAACTAAATCACCGGCAATAGTAGTCAAAATAACTGGAGTCAAACCTGAAGCGAACGGAATGACCGAACCAGTAATAGCTGGCGGTACTATACAAGCTGCGTCAATCGCATTAAACGGTCCAAAGTTCTTACAATTGACCATACCATTGCCACCCGCTCTAGGACCACAAGCTCCTGGATGAAATCCATTACATCCATGATTACAAGTCATATTAACACCTCCTTTCTCCACTATCCTATTCAAGCCAGCAGCAGGGCGGACGGGCTATCAACTACTTGTGTTTAGCAGTTTTTATTTTGTTACAGTATCACGGACATTTTGTGAGACATCCGTCTAACTAGTAGCTATTGCCATCTCATGATTTTCAAGAAAAAACAACCATCCCGACACTAAGTCAACGTGGTTGTAGATAATGGAGTACAGCGATTTTCATTTTTTGTAGTTCACCAAACGCATACTTAAGATTTCCTCCGAAAAAAATTGAGCAGTGATAATGTTTCCTTGTTTTTATGTTGTTGACGCTTCATTTCATTAGGTCTTTCAATTAAAGTTTCTGGATTCGTTTCCCTCTCCATTTTCTCTCCGTGCTGGATTTTCTCCTCAATTGTTTCTATATGATGTACTTTCTCCTCAATTGTTTCTATATGATGTACTTTCTCCTCAATTGTTTCTATATGATGTACTTTCTCCTCAACTGTCGCTATATGTTGCACTTTCTCTTCAATCGCTGCTATATGAGGCACTTCCTCTTCAATTACTGCTATATGAGGCGCTTCCTCAGGAGATATTATCACTACCTCATTTTTTTCTAGCTCTGCAGTCGCTTGTGGTGTAGGGGGGACCAGATTGTCACTTCTCGTTGGAACGGCTTGCTTTGTAGAAATATTATTGAAATGAACGGTGGACTTCATATTTATATTCCTGTTCAGACCATTATAGATTTGATTTGGATGACTACCAATCGACGGGAAACTTGGTTTACCAGGTTTTTGATGGATACTTGCTGTTGGCGTTCCAGTACTCGGAACTTCTTGGATATCATTAGCCCTCGCTATAAGACTTTGCAGATGCTTATATGAGGGTGGGCGATTCGGCTGCTGAATCGAAGATAGGGGAGTTTTCTCTTCCAATTGAGGAGTTACTTCTACAACATCCGCATTATAATGAGTATTCACTGAGTCCTGCCCGACAACAGAAGTATTCACATTTCCTGTACGATCATTTACTAATTGATCCATAACTACTGAAAGATCTTTATTCAACTCCTCGACAGTTCGATTAAGTGAGCCTATCTGTTGTGAAAAAGTTTCAATTTGTTGCTCATACTCCTCTATCTGCATACTTTGTTTGTCATTAAGTCTCCCCATTACCTCTTCTAAATGCGAGGCTTGCATTTTAAAGCCGGTCAATTCGCTTTTCATGATGAGATAGTCATCAATTGTGTTTCCCGATTTCAATGTCGTTAAGGTATCTCTATAGGTTGCAATTTTCTGTTTTAAATTTTCAATGTCTTGAGCGGAGTATAACTTAGCATCTGCCATCACTATTCCCCCTTTACAGTACATACACATACCTATTCTATTACTCAGGCTTTCATTACGTGACAAATTGTCACCTTTAACGCCAAATATCAATAAGATAAAGTGCCAGAATTTTAGGAGGCGCTATCTCTCCTAAAATAATGTTTGTACTACTTTCTTTTCTACTAAACGAAATTTTGAAAATATCCCAATAAGTTATTTCCGCGCCCAGACACTCATTTATCCATATCATATGCTACGGGTGAAAGATAAAAAATTTGGAGGTGTCTGCAAAAATGCAAGAAAAAAAGCCGTGTGATGGCAAGGAACTAATTTGTATTAATGTCGATAAGGTATATGACTGGATTGTTAAAGAAAAGTCGTTTGATATTTCTCCAACAGGAGCCATTCCATTTCCAGGAGTTACAACAGCGACAAGTTTAGCAGGTGCAACCGTTACATGTGACGTAGCTCCAGCCGCGTCGAATCCAATCGTTATCCTACATCGCGAAGATCGTCCATTCTGCATTGATGGAAAAAACGTATGCCTTCAACAGCTTAATATTCAAAAGAATTTTGTTGTCACGGTTATCCTTACTTTCCCAAATGGGATGACGTTGACAAGTGCGGATATCCCAGTTTCTCGTTGTGAACAAGTCACTTTATGTGCGCCAGTCGGAACAGACGTTGAAGTGACGTACACCAATCTAGACTGTTTTGTATGTACGACTGGTACGCTCATTGCAGGCGAAGGTACAATCACTTTTTCAGCACTCACTATCTCTGTAGCTACTTGCCAAAGCATCCAATCGACATTCCCAGTTACGGTTGAATTCTTAGCTGACTTCTGTGAGCCAAGGGCCGATATCGTATCAGGTTGTGCCCCGCCAACACGTCCACAACAATGCTCAGTTGTTTTTCCCGACGCCGGCGGCAATTGCTGCCACTGATGTCGGCTGATGGTAATAATGAGTAAGCACCAAACATATTATAAAGAGAGGGTCCCCCCTCTCTTTATTTTTTGATTAGGAGGAAAGAAGAATGAATAACGAAGTGGAACAAAAGCTTACCCAACTTCATCAACAAACAACAAGCTACTTAGAGGAAATTAAAAAAAAAATAGCTAATTTGAATAACCCTAACAAAATAAATATCATAAGCTATTTTACTTATTCCTTAAATATTTCCCACGAGTCAGAACAAGAGAGCCTGTGCCTTGGGTCTTATCATGTACATAATATTGGTAGTCAGCCAATTACAAATCCTTATATATGCATAAAAGTCCCTGAAGAGTCTCCATTCTCTTTTTCCGGACGCTATATTTATGAAAACTTCAAACAGTCATTGAAAAATGCCAGTGAGTGGGAACGAATAAATGAAAAAACGAACACAGAGGAATTTTGGCTTAAACCTTTAGGCAACGCATCCATCGAACCAAATGAGACGATTTCATTTTCAAATTTCCAGATAAAATGGTCTCCTACAAAATCCTATGCCGGTAGCATTATGGGGTTTACATATAGCGATCAATTGAAAGATGGCATCGCTGTCATTAATCCCATCAATCTTAACGGCACCATTCCTATACTGGAGGTCGAAAAATGAGTAATCTACATGAAAATGAGCAAGTAATACGCCAGTTTATGAAAGACCAACTTAACAACAGAAAAGAAGATAAACAAGAAAATGATAATAGTTTTATTTTTTTAGAAAAAGATACACTAAATATGTTGATGAACCATCTGTTGATCAATGCAGAACAGAGTACTTCAGTCGATTCACAAGTGAAAATTGTAGAAGTACTCGAACAAATTATCGCAGACAATCAAAAAGATTTTGAAGAACTCATCACGTCCCTAAAGGAAAGACCTTAATTTGCCTCGGAAATAGCTACGATTAGGAGGTATGGACATGATTAGTGAAAACACCAGACATAACAACTCACAACAACTGGAGCAAACCATCATCTATTTAAAAGCCGAATTAGCTAAATATAAAAACGAAGTAAACAAAGTTCAAAGTGATTACTACTACTCCTTGGCAGAAAAATTAACGTATGATAATGAACAATTAACAGCTGAAAAAAATGAACTCGCCGAGGATTTATTTAGACTCAATAAAGAATTAGTGACGCGAACGAGTGATTATAAAGAGCGCATCCATTCGTATGAGGTCCAACAAAAAAAACAGATGGCAACCATTGATACCCTACAGCAAACAAAAAGCGTCCTGACGATGATTGAACAACTTGAATATAGGCTTGCGAATCATATTCAAGAGGTAAATAAACCACTTCAGTCGGCAATCAATCGACTATCGATTTCCACTCAAAAACGTTCTGAGCCTGATCAAGCGAAACAGGATTTACTACAAGATATTGATGAAAAAAATAGTATGATTAAACAACTTCGCCATAAATTATCGGCGATACAAGAACAAAACGACAAGCTGGTAGTCAAGAATAACGCCCCTATGATAGACACTGAAGTACTTATGCAAGTCGATCTACAAATCAAAAAACTACTTAGCCAATCGTTTGAATACGAAGAACAATTGGCCGCTAAACTTCTCGCACTTCATACATTGGAGCATAAAATAGAACAACTCACAGTTGAAATTGATGAAATTAAGATCTTTGGTGTCAGTGGACAAATTTCGAAAGTCGATCAATAAGCAAAAATACTATCTCACTGCATTGGATTTCTGGTAATATAAAGGCTTATTAATCATTCAAAATCGGTTTCCTACTGTATTGTAGTTGTCGGAGGTGAACAATATCGTAAAACGCTTAGTCGTTACAGGCTACAAACAACATGAACTTGGCATATTTGACGACAAACATCCTGGCATTCGATTTATAAAAAAAGCACTAGAGAACCGACTCATAACCTTGATAGATGAAGGATTAGAGTGGGTTATTATTAGCGGACAATTAGGCACTGAACTATGGGCTGCCGAAGTTGTCATTGACTTAAAAAAAGAATACACCGATTTAAAATATGCCGTTATCACCCCCTTCCTGGAACAGGAGAAAAATTGGAATGACATGAAAAAAGAAACATATCACCGGATTGTTGCCCTAGCAGATTTCCATACAAGCCTCACAAAAAGACCTTACGAAGCCCCCTGGCAATTTATCGAAAAAGATAAGTTTTTTTTGCGTAATTCCGATGGCATATTGATTATTTATGATGATGAGAACGATGGCTCACCGAAATTTGTTAAAAAAGCGGCGGAAAGCTATGCTGAACGTTCCGATTACCAGGTATTCACCATCACCGCCGATGATTTGCAAGTCATCGCAGAAGACGAACAGCTAAGTGAATGGCACTGATTTACGGAATTCATTTGACAGCCCAAACTTTCCATGATATAGTTAATCGGTTAACAAATAGGTAACTGTAAGACTTGAATATCTGGCATTCTACGAATGTTTTTGAAAATACTTATTCACACTGGCGCGACTATAGGGTCGCAAGGACGCAAAAGTAGGTAGGGTTTGCGTTGCTTAGGTTAGAGAACACCCAGTGGAACAATGACCGCGGCACTGAAAGATAAACCTTTCTAAGGAAATTATTCCCCGATCATTCGGGATGAAAAATTACATTCAAAACTTAATGTTACCGACAAAATAAAGGGGTGTTCTCAATTTGAGAGCATCCCTTTTCCAATGGCCATTTGCTTCATTTTCCAATACATACTACAATAAAATAAAAAAACGATTGGGTGGTTCATATATGGAGATTTACGCGCACCGTGGTTCATCTGGCACACATCCCGAAAATACAATCACTGCTTTCACAGAAGCCGCACACCTCGCTATACACGGCGTTGAATTCGATGTTCATCTAACAAAAGATGGTGAACTTGTGGTCATCCATGATGAAAGAATTGATCGGACGTCAAACGGAACAGGCTATGTCAAAGACATGACACTTGCGAAATTAAAAACATTTGACTTCGGCAGCTGGTTTTCTCCGGATTTCACAGGGCAAACGATCCCAACTCTACACGAGGTACTTCAACTATTTACCGAGACACACCATCATTTGAATATCGAACTGAAATCAGATATCTTTCCGTATGAGGGCATGGTGGAGAAAGTACTAGCTATTGTAAGCGAGATGGGTCTTGATTCCCGAGTCGTCTTGTCATCTTTTGATCACGAAGCCATTCGTACTGTAAAACAACTGGCACCACACTTAGAAACTGCTGCTTTATTTATGGAGGTTTTGGTGGAGCCCCTCGATTATATGCGGGCCATTCCTGCGGATGCCCTGCATCTGTTTTTCCCGACAGCACTGCGCCCATCTATTCAACAAGTGTTAGAAAGTGGTACTCCAGTACGGACTTTCACTGTCAATGAAGCGCAATATGCCCAAGCACTGCAAGATGTCGGTGTTAGTGCTATTTTTACGGATTTCCCTGAAAAGATGATGATATATTTGAATGAAAAAAGCTGAGCACATAATGAGCTCGGCTTTTTTGCGATACGTTGTGCATTTTCATGGAAACGTTGCTTAGTTCAGTCAAAGTGTTGCCTTTATTTCACACATGCACCAATAAACCTGTCAAAAATCCGTAGAGAAACTGCATCCCCTTTTGTTGCTAACAATTCAGGATGCCACTGGACACCAAGTACAAATTTTTTATCTACGCTTTCCACAGCTTCGATAATGCCGTCACTCGCGCTAGCAGAAACTTTGAACACCGAAGGCACATCTTTCAACGCCTGATGATGAAATGAATTCACTTGAATGCGTTCACTACCTGCAATTTCCGCGAGCAAACTCCCTTTTGCCAATTGAACAAAATGACTCGGATACGTAGTAGGCGACTTTTGTAAATGCTGAAGCATCGGCCCTTCGTTTTGTTGATGAAGATCCTGATACAACGTCCCCCCAACGGCAACATTCAACAATTGAAGCCCTCTGCAAATCCCCATAATCGGTTTATCTGCTGCTAGCATTTGTCGGGCCAATTCGAGTTCAAACAAATCCCTACTTGGCGAAACCTCACCCAGGTGCGTGTGTGGCTCTTCATTGAACAATATCGGATTAATATCATTTCCTCCAGTCAACAAAAGGCCGTCCAACAAGCCGACTATTTGCGCAATGTTCTCCCCATTACCTATCGGAATAATGAGGGGCACTCCCCCTGCACGGATAATTGCCTGCATATTATCATTATTCAAGAAGTGCTTATCATCTTTCTCCACATCTGGCGTAATCCCAATTATCGGCTTCATTCATAAATCCCCCTAGTCATTGTCAGCGCAAGTCTTGTCTACCTAAAATCATACTTTTAGTGCCTCTCCAAGACGCATTGACCGATTTTTCCACGCTAAGTCAAAGTTCGCACCGCGCCACAGGACGTGATGGTTTTAGATAGCGCACTCTCCCATTCCCTAAATATGCTAAATTATGCTGTAAGGCTATTAATAAACTCCTCAATCTCTGCCTGTGTTTTACGATCCTTACTCACAAATCGACCCGCTTCTACTCCGCTATGGAAGCCGATAAAGCTTGGAATTCCAAAAATATCAAGTTCTCCACACAAATCGATAAACTCATCCCGGTCCACAAGTATAAATGTATATTCCGGATAATCCGCTTCAATACCAGGTAAAATCGGCTCAATCACACGGCAGTCTGAGCACCAATCAGCAGAAAACATAAAAATTGTGCGCTCCTCATTTTTCAGTTGTTCAAATTGTTCCATTGATTGTAGTTTTTCCATTTAAAATCACTCCTATTTTTTTATTTAATCAATTACGCCGGAGGCATAATTGCGTCCAAATTTTGAATTGTGCCCGCAGGACGCGGGTATGCAACCATTGCCGCAGGAAGCGGCGAACTTAGGTTGCCTTCCACAACTCCCTTCAAAATTTGTGACATCCGCCGGAGGCTTAACTTGAATCAGCAAAAACATTTGCTGATTCAAGTTAAGACAATCTCATTGTATCATTACCCAAACTATTATTTCATATTTTCAGTGAACTTGGCTCAAAAAAATTTAATGGTCATAAATAATTCCGATTGGGGGATGCTATATAAACGGATTAAAGGAGGTTTTATCGTGCGTCACTGGGTTTTATTACCGACGTATATCATCATGTTATCTTTATTATTTTACACCGTTGTGGTGGCTAAGGAAGAAACGCCGAACGAACAGCGCATGCAGCTGTATTTACAATTTGATAGCATGGCCGTTCCTTGGTACTACTTGGCTGCTATTGATCAATTTGAGCGTAATATCCAACAAGTGCGCACTGATATTCCTAAAAGAGATGGACCTATCGCCATTCAATATTCTGAGGATTATTGGGTCGGCGCTCTCAATCCCAATAAAACCGATACATCCCCTGCATCTATCGCTTTCTTCGATGGACAAGGGCAGGATGGTAATGGTGATGGCATTGCTGATCCAAACAATCCAGAAGATATCCTCTCCACAATGGCGACTTTCTTAAGCGCTTATGGACAAACCGAAGATGATTTCAAATTGGCGTTATGGGATTATTACAGGCGTGAAATAACCGTCAACCAAATCATAGCCATCGCCAAATTATACCAACACTTTGAAACATTAGAGTTGGATGAGCATGCTTTTCCAGTTCCCACAAACTACGATTACAGCTACAAAGGAACATGGGGTGCGAGCAGAGGCTGGGGTGGTCGCAGAATCCATGAAGGCACTGACCTTTTTGCCGGATATGGGACGCCCGTTCGATCCACTTCCTATGGCGTCATTGAAATAATGGGGTGGAATGAATTCGGTGGTTGGCGAGTCGGTATTCGTGACACGCATAATACGTACCACTACTTTGCCCATCTAGCTTATTTCAATAAGGATATTAAAGTCGGCGATATCGTTGAACCAAGAACCATTATCGGCTTTGTCGGTAGTTCTGGCTATGGGAAAGAAGGTACTTCCGGCCGTTTCCCTCCCCATCTACATTACGGCATGTACAAATATAATGGGCGAATTGAATGGGCCTTTGATCCGTATCCCTCGCTCCAGATTTGGGAACGGCAAGACAAAGCGAGAAAATGAACAGTTGTGGGCGATTACTACCGTTCAGACGAATTTACTACCGCATAAGCCCGACCACCCCCATAAAAGCAGCAGGCAGAGAGAAACGAACTATTTTCTCCGCCTGCTTTATTATTGTAAATAGACTGACTAGACAGCCACTTACTCTGTCGTCCCGAACATAACTGTCACGAATATTCAAATTAGTGGCAAAGTAAATGCGCGATGATATAATTAGACACAAAGAATAACAAAATCAACGGGAGGCGACGAGGAATGAGATTTCATAACATCATGGAAGAAGTTGTCTATGAATCACTTGATAGGCAAAAAGTGAATTTGAAACTATTTTGTGACTGTCCGCAATGCATCAACGATATCATGGCGATAGCACTCAATAATTTACGACCTCATTACGTTGTTAAAAGTGAAAATCTCCCATACGCACGAGTTCCTCATCTTACAGATCGACAAAGCAGTACAAACGTTTTAGCGGCCGTTACAAAGGCAGCTAAAATTGTATCCCAAAATCCACGTTGCGCGAACAAAATAACGTAATCGCCCAACTTTGCAACGATTTACAGTAACCTCCAATGGTCCCATACTCTCCAATTAAAAAATGCCTAGCACCAAATTCCATCGGTGCCAGGCATTTTTCATCCTAACGTTTTAAATAAAAACGAATACATATCCGTTTGTTCTTCAATAATTTTCACAGTCGGTTTACCCATTCCATGTCCCGCATTCTTCTCAACCCGAAGTAGAATTGGCTGTTCACCTTGCTGTGCCGCCTGCAAGGTTGCGGCAAACTTCATCGCATGCAATGGAACAACACGGTCATCTGTATCCGCGGTTGTCACAAGTGTTGGTGGATATTCGACGCCTTCTTTGACATTATGAAGTGGTGAATACTTATACATGAACTCGAAATGCTCTGGATTTGCTTCCGCATTGCCATAATCCGTCACCCAATAACGGCCAACCGTGAACTTATGATAGCGCAGCATATCCGTAACAGGAACTAAACAAAGTGCAGCTCCATACAGATCCGGACGTTGCGTGACACAGGTTGCCACAAGCAATCCACCGTTACTGCCCCCCATAATCGCAAGCTTTTTGCTGTTCGTATAGTTCTGTTCAATCAACCACTCTGCCGCTGCGATAAAATCGTCAAAGACATTCTGCTTATGCTCCAGTGTCCCTGCTTTGTACCATCGCTCACCAAATTCTCCACCACCTCGTAAATTAGCAACGGCATACACGCCACCCGCCTCAATCCACATACGCTGCGACGGCGAAAATGCTGGTGTTAAATTGACATTAAAACCACCATAACCATACAACAGCACGCGATTGTCGCCCGTCAATTCCAATCCTTTGCGATGCGTCAAGAACATCGGAATCTGCGTGCCATCCTTCGACGGATAAAATACCTGCGTCGTTTCAAAACCTTCCTCATCAAACAGCGTCGACTGTTGGAACACAGGCTCAAGCTTATCCTGCGCAAAATCATAACGTGCAATCGTCGTCGGCACTAAGTAAGACGTATAACCAATATACATCGTCGCTGCCGTCTTCTTGCCAGACACACCTACCAGCGACACAAAACTAGGTAGCGGCACTTCTTTTACTAACTTGCCTTCCAAATCAAAAACACTTAGCTGATCATGCGCATTATGCAAATGGCAAACAACGAGCTGTTTATTAATAATTTGTGCGAATGTCAAAACATCCTCGCGCTCAGCAACAATATCCACCCAATGCTCTTTCTCTGGGTTATCCAACTGCACCGCAATGATTTTCTCCTTCGGCGCATGATAATTCGTCGTGAAATAAAACAGCCTACCCTCATTGCCAATAAAAGTGTATTCCCCATCATCATCTGCCAATAAATGCACAAAACCCTCATCAGATTGCTCATCACGATAATAAATACGACTCTTATTTTCTGTCCCTTTCCATACTGATAAAATCAAATAACGATAATCATCGGAAAACAACGGGTTGAAAGACAGCCCTTTATCTACAGTATCTTCATACGTCAATACATCGTCTTGTTGCGCAGTACCAACAATATGCCAATAGACGCGATTATAATTACTCTCATCTTCTGGATCCACAGTTCCCGGCTCTGGAAAACGATTATAATAAAAGCCACTGCCTTCTTCATTCCAAGCAATGCTACTGAATTTGCACCACTTAATAACGTCAGGCTCATCTTTTCCCGTTTGCAAGTCACGCACACGAATTTCCTGCCAGTCACTGCCATTCAATGAAATTCCGTAAGCTAATCGATGACCATCCTTCGTAAATGCAAGATTGGTAATGGCAGCCGTTCCTTCTTCGTTCAACATATTAGGATCGATAATAACCTCAAGCGCATCAGATTCCAAATCCATTGTCCGATAAAAAACGGCTTGATTTTGCAAACCATCATTTTTATAAAAATAGTAATAATCTCCTTCTTTTTGCGGCACAGAGTATTTCGGATAATTCCAAGATTTCGTCAACCTTTCCTTGATATTTTCACGCTCTGGATAAGTCGCTAAAAAAGCCTGAGTCTCTTCATTTTGCGCATCCACCCACTCTTTCACTTCTGCTGCATCTGGATTTTCCAGCCATCGATATGGATCTGTCACATTTGTGCCATGATAATCATCAATAACGTCTTCTCTCTTTGTCATAATGCTCAAGTCAGTTCCCCCTTGCAACAATGGATTTCAACTATATTTTACCACAATACTAACTTACTTGAATAACTTTTCTGAATTAATTACATAAATAAAAAAACCACAATCCTATGATGAATCGTGGTTCTTTTATTTGATAAATTCAGTCCATCATCTCTGCAATCATTTCATACGAACGCAAACGTGCTTGCTGATCAAATATTTGCGAGTTAATGATCAATTCATTCGCCTTTGTTTCTTGAATGAAGCTCTCCAATTTTCGTTTAACCGTTTCAGGACTGCCGACAATTGTTGAACGCGAATCGAGTGTTTGCTCAATAGATGCTCGTTCTTGCGCTGACCACACCTCGTTGATATTATCAATCGGCGGCTGTAATTGTGTGGGCATACCTCTTGTTAAGCTCAGAAATTGCTGCTGTTGTGAAGTCGCCAACCAGTGGGCTTTTTCATCCGTTTCTGCTGCAATGACATTAACGCCAAGCATAGCATAAGGTGTTTGTAAAAATTTCGATGGCTTAAAGTTTTGGTGATACAGCTGCAAAGCCTGTAATACATAGGCCGGCGCAAAATGGCTGGCGAAAGAAAATGGCAAGCCTTCCTGTGCGGCAAGCCGTGCACTGAAGCCACTTGAACCGAGAAGCCAAATCGGTATTTCGAGACCCTCGCCAGGAAATGCGCGAACACGTGCTACACGATTCGGTTCAAAATACGCTTGTAGCTCCGCCAGCTGTTCTGGGAAATCATCTCCCGTACTTTGCAAAGTTCGGCGCAGTGCATAAGCCGTCGCCTGATCCGAACCAGGAGCACGCCCTAACCCCAAGTCAATTCTCCCTGGATACATCGATTCAAGCGTACCGAATTGCTCAGCTATAACAAGTGGTGCGTGATTAGGTAGCATAATGCCTCCAGAGCCAACACGCATACGTTTTGTCGCGCCAGCAATATGTCCAATCAGCACAGATGTCGCGGAACTGCCTATACCCGGCATATTATGATGCTCCGCCAACCAGTAACGATTGAATCCCCAGTCTTCTACATGTTGTGCCAACTCTACACTATTTTTAAACGACTGACTGGCGTTGCTCCCCGCATTGATAGGCGCAAGATCCAACACAGATAATGGAATCGAATTAAATGTTTTTATGTGAATGCACTCCTTATTTCATCGTCATACAAAATGATACCGTTACTAACAAAATTCCTCTACCAAACTGACTCCATTCTCTCTTTTTTTGAATGAATTCAGTATAAAGCGCTTACAAAAAACTTTTTTAGCGATTTAACGCACTAAAGCAAAAAAGACGCTTGACATTTGTTTATCATTTGTTATGATAAGTTCTAAATTCAATAACAATTCCAACTGTAATGATGGAGACATGCTTTAGGTGATGAGATCTCAAGAGAGCTGATGGATGGTGCAAATCAGTGATTTCAACGTAAAGTAGCACTCCGGAATAGATAGGCTGAAATTCACAGTAGGCCAATCCGACCCATGCCCGTTAAGCATGCTAACGAAGACTGTCGTAATGTGGACAGTAAATCAGGGTGGTACCGCGTGAGCTAATCTAGCTTTTCGCCCCTTACAATTACTTGTAAGGGACGGAAGGCTTTTTTTATTCCTAAAATAGGAGGAGTGATTAACTGCTAACCAAAATGATTGAAATCGGCAAGAATATCGCACTAGGCACAGGCGTTGCAGCAGCACAACAAATCTATATACACGAAGGAGAAATGATTTAAATGGCTTTTAACGTACTCATTAGTGATCCACTTAGCGAAGATGGTATCTTCCCTTTACGACAAGCAGAAGGTTTCAACATTGTCATCGACACAACAAATACACCTGAACAACTTGCAGAAAAAATCAAAGACTTTGACGCTTTAATCGTCCGTAGTCAAACACAAGTCACACGTGAAATCATCGAGACAGCAACAAACTTAAAAATCATTGGACGTGCTGGTGTTGGTGTTGATAATATCGACCTAGATGCAGCAACCGAAAGAGGAATTATCGTTGTCAATGCTCCTGATGGTAATACAAACTCAGCAGCTGAACATACGATTGCCATGCTCATGTCACTTGCGCGTAAAATTCCACAAGCTTTTAATTCATTAAAGAATGGCGAATGGGATCGTAAATCATTCATCGGTGTGGAATTAAAAAATAAAACACTTGGCGTTATTGGTATGGGACGCATTGGCGCAGAAGTAGCTGCAAGAGCTAAAGGACAACGGATGAGCGTCATTGCGTACGATCCATTTTTGTCAGAAGAAAAAGCGAAGAAGATGGGCATTACGTTAGGGACAGTAGAGGAAGTCTTAAGAGCTGCTGATTTCATTACCGTTCACACGCCTTTATTGAAAGAAACAAAGCATATGATTAACAAAGAAGCGTTCGAAATCATGAAAGATGGCGTTCAAATTATTAACTGTGCACGCGGCGGTATTATCGACGAAGATGCATTGTACGATGCAATTGTCTCGAAAAAAGTAGCAGGAGCTGCACTTGACGTCTTTGAAACAGAGCCATTCGTTGGTCACAAGCTACTGACGCTACCTGAAGTCATTGCGACACCACACCTAGGCGCAAGCACCGTTGAAGCGCAAGAAAGCGTCGCGATTGATGTCAGCCGCGATGTCGTCAACTACTTCAGCGCTGGTACAGTTCGTAATCCCGTGAACTTGCCATCTGTATCAAAAGAAGTACTCGCTAAAATCGAGCCATTCTTTGACTTAGCAGAGAAACTTGGAATCTTCTTATCTCGTCTGTCTAATAAAGTGATTGAAGAAGTGAACATTTACTACTCAGGTGATCTTGCCGAGTCAGACGTTCGTCCATTGACACGCAACACGCTCAAAGGCTTGCTGACACGTAATCTTGGTAATCATGTCAACGACGTCAATGCCAAGTTTTTGACAGAGCGTTTTGGTATCAAGGTGAATGAACATAAAACATCTACGACAAAAGGCTTCTCTAATTTAGTGACAGTCGAAGTCACAACAGCAAGCGGCGTTCGCCGCGTTTCTGGAACGCTATTGAACGGACTAGGTGCACGCATCGTCAAAGTCGACGACAACCTAGTGGACATTAGCCCTGAAGGCCACCTACTGTTCATCAAACATAAGGACCAACCAGGCGCAATCGGACGTGTCGGCACGTTGCTTGCCGTAGAAAATATTAATATCGCAACAATGCAAGTCGGCCGATCAACTGTTGGCGGCAATGCTATCATGATGCTCACTGTCGATCATCATGTTGAAAAAGAAAATGTTGAGCGATTGAAAGAACTTGAAGATATTTTCGACGTTATTGCGATTGACCTGTAAGATATATTAAACGAAGAAACCCACTTCACCCCCGAGAATGCTTTCGGGCGGTGAAGTGGGCTTTTTATCGGGTTGAGCTGGGTATGGGTGTGGAATTACGAGCGAGTTTAGGGATTTACCGGCGAGTTACGCGAGATTACCAGCGACTCCGAAAATTCACCGATTTTTCATTCAAAAGAAAAGAAGCCTCCTTATCGGATGGCCTCTTCCTTCGTTAACGACTCTAATATTGGGAACAATTTCTCCAGATTATCTATCTCATTAGTCGGCGTACTACCCTCTGCCAACTCCATCCCTTCACGATTAATCCAAACCGAACGCATGCCCACGCGTGACGCACCTAAAATATCCGTCATCAAATTATCGCCCACCATCAACGCTTCATCTGTTGTGACCCCACAAGTTTCCAGTACATGATGGAAAATCGATACGTCTGGCTTTCCTTTGCCAAATGCCCCCGAAATAATAATATGATCAAAATAAGGAGCTATTTCAGGTGTAATCTCAAGTTTCGTCTGTTGCAAACTCGGTGAACCATTCGTTAACAAAGCAAGCTTATATGCCCCCTTCAGCTTGTCTAGCACGCTAAAAGTTTCCTCATATAAGAAAGGATGCTTCTTTCTCTCCTCTGGGAATAATTCAGCCAGTTCACTACCTAACTCAACATCTTCAATCCCAAGTCGTTGCAAGCCCTTCGTCCACGCTTCGCGGCGATAACCCGGTACAATCTCCTTCATTTTCTGAAAGGATTCCCCTGCATCATCGAACGTGCCCCAAAGCCCCTCGAATGGATTAATGCCAATCATTTGCGTATGTGCATACGTTTCATATGTAGCGTAAAGCTCTCGTGCTTCCAATCGAACAGCCTCTTCAAGTTTCGCCGGATCCACATCATGTACCTGCGCCGCCCGCTCACACGTCTTGCGAAACGCAGTCGCCACACTTTTTTTATCCCATAACAAAGTATCATCTAAATCAAAAATAAGTGTCGTTATCACAAATAGCCATCTCCTTTTTTCATATACAATCCAGTATACATCATTTTCAGACTCTTTAGCGAGATAAAGAAACACCGCCCCAAATACCTACTCGGAGCGGCATTTCATCATAATCAATCACGCCAGGCGTGATTGTGTCCGGATTTTTTTCGAGCGAGCTCGAAAAACTCCCCTAAAAAATCCGTGACATCCGCCGGAGGCTTTATTAGAGAGGAATTGAACTGCCTTCCTCCCTAATAAACCTCCCTACTCCAAAATCGTTGCTGGGCAATCGCACCCACAAACTCCTGATCAAAATCAGGATTATCAGTCGCAAACACTATCCCCGGTCCCGCCTTCGCATTCGACGCTTCAAAAAACGGCAAACCTGTTGTCGCAAATCCAATCGGCTTGAAATGCTTGAACGCCTCATCAATAAAGTACTCGATATTATAATTAAACTTCGCTTGATTCGACGCTGTTCCCCCCACAACATACAACGCATCAAACAACACAGGGTCCGTCGTCAAAAACGTGGCATTCGTCATTACTTTGAGTCCATCTGTACCTCGCAAAACTCCTAGCTTTTCACCAACAATATCAACGGTGACCCCATAGTTTCGAAACGTTCTCACAGCCGCCTTCACTTCAGCTCCGTTGAAATCATTACCAATTAATACACCAACCCTCAATGTTTGTGGAAGCCGTATCGTATTGGCCTGACTTAACGCCGGTGATGACGCCGTGACCCTCGACTGTTCACCAGTTGGCGGATTTACGCCAACGCCTTCTGCAATCAGCGTAGCCATCTCCCGATCCACATGTGAAAACATATCGACCACTTGTTGACGAACACTCCTACTATTCACATGACCCACTTCGAAGATAAAAGCATCAATAATATGCTGCTTCTCCCAAAGCGACATACTATTCCAGAAAAGCCTTGCCTGCGAAAAGAAATCCTTAAACGACTCACTCCGCGCCTGAATAACACGGCCCTCTACCTTTTCCGCATAATGAACGAAACCGCCCTCTTGCGCAGTAGAAGTCGACGGTGTATTATCCGCCAGTGAATTTTTATGATAGCTGATTTGCCCAACATTAATCGTTTGCCGACTATACCCATTGCGCTGATTGTTATGAAATGGACAAACAGGGCGGTTAATTGGAATCTCCGTGAAATTCGGTCCGCCAAGTCGAATGAGCTGCGTATCCAAATAAGAGAACAATCTCCCCTGTAGCAACGGATCATTCGTAAAATCAATGCCCGGCACTACATTCCCCGGATGAAAAGCTACTTGCTCTGTCTCTGCAAAAACATTATCTACATTGCGATTCAGCGTCATCTTACCAAATATTTGAACAGGGACAATCTCTTCTGGCCATAGTTTCGTTGCATCCAAAATATCAAAATCAAACATGAATTCATCTTCCTCATTAATCATCTGGACGCCCAACTCATACTCCGGAAAATTGCCATGTTCAATGGATTCCCATAAATCCCGGCGTTGGTAGTCAGGATCCTTGCCCGAGATTTTTTGCGCTTCATCCCACACAAGAGAATGGACACCAAGCAAAGGCTTCCAGTGAAACTTCACAAATCTAGAGACCCCTTGTGCATTGACGAAACGAAAAGTATGGACACCGAACCCTTCCATCATGCGGAAATTTTTCGCAATCGCCCTGTCAGACATTTGCCACATAACCATATTAGCTGATTCCTGATTATTTGCCACGAAATCCCAAAACGTATCATGCGCAGAGGAAGCCTGCGGAATTTCATTATGCGGCTCAGGCTTAATCGCATGAATCAAATCTGGAAACTTTAGCCCATCTTGGATGAAAAACACCGGGATATTATTCCCCACAAGATCATAATTTCCTTGCTCTGTATAAAACTTCACCGCGAACCCTTTGACATCTCGTACAGTATCGGCCGAACCCGAGCTTCCTACCACATTGGAGAACCTCGTAAATACCGGCGTAATCGTTCCAGGCTCCTGTAAAAATCCCGCTGCTGTAAATTCCTTCATAGACTTATACAATTCAAATTCCCCGTGTGCCGCGTAGCCTCTCGCATGGACAACTCTTTCTGGAATCCGTTCATGGTCAAAATGCGTCACCTTTTCCCGGAAATGAAAATCCTCCATTAACGTCGGACCGCGAACCCCCGCTTTTAACGACTCCTCATCATTCGAAACCTTCAAAGCCTGATTGGTTGTCATCTTCGTACCGAAGTTATCCACGCGATACTGTTCCAATTGCCGATCCTTACTGTTTCCAGCGACAATCTGTCGGGTATTTTCTGATGATTTGTCCACGCAATCCCCTTCCACTTTGCCTATCTATCAATGCATCATTACTATATGCATTTCATCCAACCGCTGGCACAACAAAAGGGTAGCTCCCTAATGGGCTACCCTTACCGCTCACTGCTTATTAAGCTTTAGCTGTTTCAGTTACTTCAACAACCCAGTCAAATGGATCTGCTATTTTACCATATTGAATACCTGTTAACTCGTTATATAATTTCTCCGATAAACTACCGATATCACCGTTATTGACGACTAGTTTTTCATCACGCCAATTGAGTTCACCAATCGGAGACACAACAGCCGCTGTTCCCGTTCCGAAAGCTTCTTCCAATGTACCTGCTCGATGCGCCTCATAAATTTCTTCAACTGATATTTTACGTTCGACGACAGGAATATTCCAATGCTTCAATAATTGGATGATGGACTTTCGTGTAATCCCTTCTAAAATACTGCCATTCAGGATTGGTGTAATGACTTCGCCGTTAATCTTAAAGAAGGCATTCATACTGCCCACCTCTTCGATGTATTTCCGTTCCACACCATCCAACCAAAGTACTTGTGAATAACCTTTGCGATCAGCAATTTCCTGCGCTCGTAAACCAGCAGCATAGTTGCCAGCCGTTTTTGCCATCCCTGTTCCGCCTGCAACCGCACGCACATAATCATCTTCAACCAAAATTTTAACCGGGTGGATGCCTTCTTTATAATACGATCCAACTGGGGATAGAATAATGATGAATTGATATTTTCTTGCAGGTGCCACACCTAAATACGGTTCAGTTGCAATCATGTATGGACGTATGTATAGTGATGTACCCTCAGCTGTCGGAATCCATTCTTTATCGATCACCAACAGTTCTTCCAGTGCTTCGATTGCACTTTGTTCCGTAAATTGCGGCATACATAAGCGATCACATGATTGATTCATACGGCGCATATTTTCCACTGGACGGAACAAAAGCACTTTGCCATCCTCACCAATATAAGCTTTCATACCTTCAAAGACAGATTGACCGTAGTGAAAAACAGTAGCCGCAGGATCTAATGCAATCGGTGCGTAAGGAACAATTCGATGTCCCCCCCACCCTTGCCCCTCTGTATAATCCGCAATAAACATATGATCTGTAAATACTCTTCCAAATTCCAATTGATCGGATAATGGTTTTTGTTTTTTCGTTTCCGTTAATGTAATATTGATTTTGTGTTTCCCCATGATGTTGCATCTCCCTTTTCCTATTTTTATTCCGATCAATTGGTACTTAAAAAGGAATACCAAGATAAGCACAATTAGATGGCTTAAATGATATTCCCTCCTAATTGCGATTTGCGGAATTCATTTTCTAATAATATAGATTATATCAACATATTGAACAATATGCTATCCTATCCTTAAATTTATTTTAACTTGAACCAGCAGAAGTTCCTGCTGGTTAAGGAGGAATCTTTATGCAGCAGCATTATTTCATTGGAATTAACATTCCATCCACTTTCAAAGATCCGATTGAAATGTTTAAACAGAAATACCAACTGGAGACAACTTATAAAATAATCCCACATCTGGAGGATTTACATGTGACTTTGCTCTATTTAGGCGCTGTCCCAAGCGAGCTGCTGCCACTGCTCAAAACGGAGCTTTTGAAGATTGCTGCTCGTCATTCGACATTTTCCATGCACGCAGATGGTCTGTCTTATTTCGGCAGCTCTGCTGGACCACGCGTAGTCTATTTATCAATAGGGGAATCAAAAGCATTATCTTCATTACAAAGAGAGATTGAACACACCATTGCCAAGCAATTGGACCGGCCCATTTCAGAACGCTTCATTCCCCATGTGACAATCGCTAAAAAACGCAAGACGACAGATGAGCTTGCTATTCAAAAGGAGAAGATCCCGCCAATTGAAGTGTCAGTCGAGTCATTTTCACTTTTTGCTGTGCATCCGGATCAGTCTCCAAAGTATGAAGCGATTGAAACGTTTGAACTCAGTTAACAAGTTAAGCAAGACACAATTCCGCCTTAAACCTATATTTAAAACACTCATTTATCCACTAATTAATGGCTTCCTCAATTATCAAAATGGTAAACTAATAGTAACAAATCCTCTACTACTAAAGGAGCGAATTTCCATGACGAATATTTCAAAAGAAATGGCAACAGAAGCGATTTTACTAGCAAAAAGGGATAAAGGATTAACGTTTGATGCGATTGCAGCAACTGTTGGGCGCCACCCAGTTTGGACAGCCTCCGCAATTATGGGACAAGCAACGATGAGTGCTGAAGAAGCCGATAAATTAGTAAACTTATTAGAATTAGATGCATCCATTTCAACTTCACTGCAACAAATACCATTAAAAGGTTCATTGGATGAAAGTGTTCCAGTCGACCCGTTGCTCTATCGCTTCCATGAAATTTTGCAAGTGTACGGTACAACTATTAAAGGTGTCATTCACGAAAAATTTGGCGATGGTATTATGAGCGCCATCGACTTTACAATGGATATCGATAAAAAAGAAGACCCTGCAGGCGATCGTGTCGTTGTTACATTGAACGGTAAGTTCTTACCTTATAAAAAATGGTGAGTAGCTTCACAACCTAAAAAAGCAAAGCCATTTCAGTTCAACCTGAAATGGCTTTGCTTTTTTATTTACAACACCTTACTCAAAAATGCCCTCGTCCGCTCATTTTTCGGCGCATTGAACACCTGATCAGGTGTCCCATCTTCAACTAAATAACCACCGTCCATGAATAACACGCGGTCACCCATCTCTTTGGCAAAGCCCATTTCATGCGTCACAACAACCATTGTCATGCCTTCATGCGCCAACTGCTTCATTACATCTAACACTTCATTCACCATCTCCGGATCAAGTGCCGATGTTGGCTCGTCAAACAGCATTATCTTTGGCTGCATGGCCAATGCCCTAGCAATCGCAACCCGCTGCATTTGGCCGCCTGATAATTGCTCGGGATAGACATTCGCTTTATCCGCAAGTCCAACCTTCTCCAACAATTGATGCGCCAGCTTCTCAGCATCCGCAGCAGCCATTTTCCTAATTTTTTTCGGAGCAATCGTGATATTATCAATGACGCGCATATGGGGAAACAGGTTAAACTGCTGAAATACCATTCCTACTTCTTTACGAATAGCATTAATATCCGTTTTGGGATCATTGACCTTCACACCATCAATAAAAACTTCCCCGGCCGTAATATCTTCCAGCAAATTAATGCATCGTAAAAAAGTACTTTTTCCTGAACCACTTGGTCCAATGACACAAATAATTTCCTTTTCCTTCACTTCATAATCAATGCCCTTTAACACTTCCAACTTACCAAATGATTTCACTAACCCTTGGACCTTAATCATATATTCACCTTCCTACTTTAAGAACGCCGTGATGAGAATAAGTTCTTTCTTTTTGTGGGAACATAGCTATTACTAAAACGTTTCTCCACATATGAAATTAGCTTTCCTAAAATAAAGGTTAAGCATAGGTAAAGAATCGCAGCCATAAGATATGGCTCCCAAAATCTCTGGGCAGCTCCTGCTACAACTTTACCCGCATATAATATATCATTTACAGCGATAACCGTCACTAGTGATGAATCTTTCATGAGGGCAATTAACTCATTACCCAGTGGTGGAACCATTCGGCGAAAAGCTTGCGGTAAAATAATACTTTTCATCGCTATCTGTTTTGTCATTCCAAGCGACCTTGCAGCCTCCGTTTGACCTTTTTCAATCGACTGAATACCAGCACGGATAATTTCTGCATTATAAGCGGCACTATTTAACACCAGTGCAACTGCCCCCGACACAATAGGACCCAGTGAATGGCCAAAAATCCCTGGAATGATAGCCGAATGAATTAATAAAATCTGCACTAACAATGGTGTCCCACGGAAAAAGTCCACATAGTATTTACAAGGGTAGTAAATCCATTTTCTTTTGGACAACTTCCCCATCCCTATGAACAAACCTAAGACGATTCCCCCAAGATAGCCAATAATGGTAAGCGCTACTGTAACACCAATTCCACGCAGAAACAGTACGCGATAATTCCAAATCATTTCCCACATATCCCAGCGTATATCTAAGAAATCCAAATCCATCACTCCCCTATCATAGCTTGATGTAGAGAGCTACTTACTCTAAATCAAAGCCAGTGATTTCTTTCAATTTCCCGTTGTCTTTAATGATTTGAATGCCTTCATTTAACAAATCAACAATTTCAGTGTTCCCTTTTTTGACCATTAAGCCATAATACTCTTTTTCGAAACTTGCATCTTCAATTGTTTTCACTTGCACTTTCGGATTGTTGGCTTTGTAGTCGATAATAACGGCATTATCCCCAACGGCAGCATCCGCGTTGCCGTTAATCATTTCAGTAATCGCCAATGGCATTGTTTCCGCTGCTACAATTTTAGAACTCGTATCCCCTAGTAGCCCTCTTGTGACAATATGGCCTGTTGTATTAATTTGAACAGCTACACGCTTATCCTTCAAATCTTCAAAACTTTCTACTGAAGAATCTTCTGGAGCTAGAATGAGTTGGTTTGCGCTAAAATATGGATCTGAGAAGTCATACGTTTTCTGACGGTCTTCCGTAATCGTAATGGAAGAAACAGCAAAGTCTACTTCTCCATTATCTACTGCTGGAAATAGTGGCTCCCATCCTACGTTTTTAAACTCTACTTCGAAGCCAGCCGCTTCTGCAATCGCTTTCACAATATCAATGTCAATCCCGACAATATTGCCTTTCTCGTCCATTGATTCCATCGGTGCATAAGTAGCATCAGTTCCAACAGTCAGCTTGCGAACACCTTCAACATCTCCTCCTCCATCCGATGAAGAACCTGAATTCTTTGTTCCACACCCAAACAATGCAACACTTAAACTAACTAAAAGAACTCCGAATAACAAGAAACGCCCTGTCTTCTTCACAATAATTCCCCCTCGCATAATGTTATTACGATGTCTCTTTGATTAATTAAAATTATCTGAATATTACAGATAGTTATTCATTATTATATACGAGTAGAACGACCTATTCAATAGAAAATTAGATTGCAAAAAGCTGGCTGCATTATGCGAGGCCGCTGAAAAACTTACGTTTTTAAATCCCATAAGTGAGCTTAAATTTAAAAAGACGCTATTTCGTTCGAAATTGAACGAAATAACGTCTTTTCCTTTCGTATTCCTTACTCTGATTCCTTCATTAGCGTCCTAATCCGTTTGAGGTTGACCGCAAATATAGCCATCGCTCCTTGTATCTGCATACCAAATAGACCCGCGGATGTGGCTACATCATACCCGTGTCTATGTTTCAATTCACTATTCTTCGCTTCAATTTTATAGCGAGACTTTGCCTTCTCTTTAAATTTTTCGCTGTTTTGGAACGCTTCTTGATCTTTATGTTCAGTCGATTTAATCGTAACAGAATAGGTTTTACTTTTCGCGCCATCCCTATAACAACCTTCGCGAAGCGGACAAGTTTTACATTTATTGATATCAAAATAATAGGTTTGACTTTGATTTTTCCCTACATTCTTCTTTCCTATACGCGCTTTCCGAATCGCCATATGACCAGCTTTACACACATACATTCCTGCATCTTTATTAAACTCAAATTCATCTTCTTTTGCGCGTGCACCATGCGTGATTTGGGGATTTAATTTCGATACGAGTTCAAGCTCATTTTTCTTCGCATAACGAATATTATCTTTTTCAGAGTACGCGGTATCCCCAATCACCGTTTCAATTTCCATACCGGTTTCTTGGCTTTTCTCAATTAACTCTTGTAGATATTTCCCATCACTTTGTTCACCAGTTGTCACAATCGCAGCCGTAATCAGTCGTTCGTCACTTATCGCAATATGCGTTTTATAGCCAAAGAAAGAGGAATCTTCTGTTTTATGACCAACACGCGCATCTGGATCCGCCGAATACTCAAGCTGTTCCGTGTAGTCTTCTACAACTTCCTTCAATACATTTAACTTCTCTCTGACCGCTGGAATATTGATAAGATGGGCTTCTTTTTCAATCACTACAATGACTTCTTTACAATAAGCCAATTCATCTTTCACTTCGTTAGAAATTGGTTTAGCTGGGAATTTCTCTTTCATAGATTCATCGATTTTATAGACGGCTTTACGTACATTTTTCGAATTGACCGTCAAAAACTCTTTCGGTGACAGTTGATTATAACGTGATTTAGTATGTGTAGCGTCCACGATGATGGTTTTACTAGTGATTAATTTCTTGTCCAATGCGATTTCTACCGTCTTTTGAATCAGCAAATCTAATAAGCCTACATCCTGAAGACGAAGTCTGCGGAACTTCGTTAAGGAACTAGGGTCAATCACCGGATCTTCTGGTGCCATATCAAGAAAATATTTAAACGACATATCGTATTTAGAACGTTCTACGACATCAATATCAGATAGGTCAAAGATTGATTTAAGCAATAAATATTTGAACATCCGAATCGGCGACACTGCATTGCGGCCGTTATCGAGACAATATTTATTTTTTAATTCATCGTATACGAAAGAAAAGTCAACAAGGTCATTGATTTGACGGAGCTGATTATCTTTGGGCACTACGATATCGTAAATCGCCATATATGGGCTGAGGTTTAACGTTTCTTGGTTTGAAATCATCGGGACACCGCCTAGAATTAGTCTCTTCATTATACAACAATAAAACGAGCCATTCCTCGATTAGATCGTGGAATGGCTCGCTTTCGTTGTCTTCATTACTTTTTAGTAACTTAGTAAAATGCGTAAGCAGAACCAGCGAGGGCGCCTTACAGCGGTAGCCGAAGCCATAAGACTGGCAGCGGTTTTCTGCTTGGCTTATGGCGGGAGGCATCCGCAAGCGCCGAAGCGGTTTCAATGGAAACTTTCAGTCACAATTTTAATTGAGGACTTTTTCAGCGGCCTCCATTATGCAACCAGCTTTTCATCGACATTATAGTTCTTGGGGTGATTGATCTGTGAACCGAAAGTAGAATAAGTAAATAATCATGACGAAGGAGGTCGTTAAAAAGCCCCAACCAAGTATGATTTGCTCAATCAGTAAATAGTTATTACATAATTGAATAGGTGCCATAATATACAGCATGCCCATCCCTAAAAAAAGCACAGTAAAGCTAATAAAAAAGATTTTTTTAAGCAACAGGCTGATTTTTTTCCAACTATCACGTAACGGGATACCCGCTAAAAATGGTAGACTGATGAACTTAAATAACTCGACATTCTGTACAGTCAATGCCTCATCCATTGTTCGTGGCATCATCCAATATAGCCAAATAATTGAGAACAACACGATTCCAGGCACGCCATTGCCATTCCATTTATCAAAGAAACCGGGGAACTTTTGCTGAAAAAACTTCGCCATTAAAAATCCCGTGACGACTAACAAAGGCATTTGCATGTGCATATGGATAATCATAATCGATTCCATCACATTTGCGACAGGCGGAAGAACTAAAAAAATATAGAAAACTAATCCATACATAAACTGTTTCATAATCTACACACCCGCTTCTTCATCGAGAATGCTGATGACTGTATTTGCTGCTTCTTCAATCTTCTTATAATCCAAAACCTCCACTAAAGTCCCCTGTCTATCTACTACATAAAACGCTGAATTATGCGCGAAATTTCCATACTCATCTGGAATAACGATGACGCCAAACTCATCCAGTAAAAAATCCAGCTCCGCCTGGTTTTCAATTCTCGCCATTCTCCATAGTTCCCCATCACTGTTCGTAAAGATATTTTTGTAAGCATCCAATCTTTCCGGGTCATCCCGTTCAGGATCAAAACTAATACTTAAAAATTGGATATCTTTCCCCATATACTTTTCTGGGATTAACTCATATACCTGATCCATGTTCATTTCCATATCAATACAAACCGTTGTGCACATTGAATAAATAAATGTAATGAAAACATATTTCCCTTTAAATTCATCAATTGAATAAGTTCGCCCTTCACTATCCTCAAATGTAACATCAGGAAATTGTGGTTTTTCCTCCACTAACTTGTTCACTCGCGCCGTTTCCGCAGTAAACGCACTGAATTGATCTGTTCCTACATAAAATAAGACAAAGCCAAAAACTAGAACGAGGATTGTTGCTAATGCATTATATCGCTTGTTGTTCATAATCAATCACTTCCTCGGGGTTTAATAAACGAAAAGAGATAACCTTTGATACAGGCTATCTCTCCGTTTAGTCCGTTACCAAGTTTTAATTGGCGGCGAACCTGGTGGTGCATTTACAATTAAGTCTACTAACGGAACGACATAGCCCATAGATACGACTAACAGCATAATGATAATCCATAGTCCCCAACGATCTGTCCAAAGTGGTGTTTTTGTTTCGTTTTCCTCTGGCTCAGCAATTGGGAATTCTGTTACGCCTTTTGGTGCTAGGAACATCATATTGAAGACCGCATATACTTGGAGCACAACACCGATGATGAGTAGTGTTCCACCGACAGCGAGTAGGATCATATATGGATCCCAACCAAGTGCCGTTGCGTTATCACCGTATGTTGTATAAGATGTACGACGTGGTGAGCCTAGTAGGCCAACCCAGTGCATAGAACCGGACATGAACAGCATACCTGCCGTCCAAATAATCGTTTGGATAACCCCTAATTTATTCATCGCCGGTGTTAGCACCCGTTTGGATAAGTAAGGGACTAGCCAATAACTAATTCCGAAGAATGTGAGAATAACGGATGTACCTACTGTTAAGTGGAAGTGTCCAACTACCCATAATGTATTGTGAACAACTTGGTTCAATTGGTTCGTCGTTTGCGCAATACCACCCGCTCCTGCTGGGATGAAAGCAATCATCGCGATCATCGGTGCTAGGAAGCGAACATCTCCCCACGGCAATTTTTTATACCAACCAAGTAGTCCTTTACCACCTTTTCTTCTACCTGTGCGTTCAAATACTGAGAACATCGCGAACGCAGTCATAAGAGATGGTAAACCGATTGATAAACTCATAAAGACGTGTAAGAATTTCAATGTTTCTGCCATTCCTGGGTCCACAATTTGGTGGTGGAATCCACCCGGGATGTTTGTGATGACTAAGAGAATGACGACGACACGTGTTAACGTATCACTAAAGCGTCTACCGCCAATTATTTTCGGTACAATGACATACCAAGCAGATACAGCTGTTAGATACCAAATATTAACTAGCGTATGGCCGAAAGCCCAAAACAGTGTGCGGCTGACCATGACATTGATGGTTTCAAGTAAGCCAGCTGACCAGAAAATCAGCATAACAACTTCAATTGTGACACCGATACTACCAAAGAATAATAGTACAAATACACCTGTTGCGAAGAATGCCAGAATTGGAATACTTTGTCCTGGATTCTGCTTTCTCCAAGTCGCTACGTTAATAAATGCTCCAAATGCACATACCCAGACACCCAATACAATGAAAGCTAATCCAATATAGAAGAATGGTGAAGCTGCCATTGGTGGGTAAAATGTATAGAGCACTGTTGCTTTATTCAGCAGAATCGGAATAACTGCGATGACGAACCCTACAATTTTCATCCAAAAGCCGATCCAGCCCATCGTCCTCACTTTCGGTAGAAGTCCGCCTAGCGTATGGGAAAGCCCCGCATAAAAGTAACCGATTGTGAAAAACGCTGTTAATACAAGAACGAGTAGCACTCCGTGTGCCGTTAGCACTTGATAATAGGTAAACCATGATGGTAATTGGATAAGACCTGCGCGTTCCAGACCTTGTGCCAACCCTAAAAATCCACCTATTAATAATGCTATAAATGCTACAAACATATATGATTTCGATAACTTCGCATCCTGCGTGTTAACGCCCAATATCTTATTCGTTTTTTGTTTCAGAGACTGTGCTGTTGCCATTTTTATCCCTCCTTTATTTCACCGTAATTGTTGTACTCATCATCTGGTGACCAATTCCGCAGTACTCATTACATAACACTAAATATTCACCAGGCTTATCAAATTTCTGTGTAATTTTTTGAATGTATCCTGGCATAACCATCGCATTCAAGTTGGTGCCCACTACTTGGAATCCGTGAACAACATCTTTTGAAGTCATTGTAAATGTTACATTTGCACCCGCAGGTACTTCGATATTGCTTGGTGTAAAGCCAAATGTTTGTAACGTCATAATGACTTCATACTCATTGTCGCCCCGATCGTAAACACCTGGGTTATCAAATGGTGCGGTTTGGTCAACCTTTTGTGGATCCAGTGTTTCTTTATGACTCGGTGGTCCCATGCCTAGTGCGAATGTTTGATATCCCGTGATTAACATGAAGATAACCAACATGCCGCCACTTATGATGAGCCATAATTCTTCATAACGGTGCATTTTCATGTCTTTTCCCTCCCTATACTCTTCCCATGTATAATACGAATAGCAAAACCCACATTGCGAGAATAACTGCCCCTACAACACCTACGGAAAATACTGTTCCCTTTAGTGAATGTTCTTGTTCATGCTTTTCCTTATCTTCGATGTTCACTTTTTGAGCTCCCATCCAACTTCACCTCCTGTGTTTTTCCTTATCTCCACTCTAGTTGATAAATTTTCTCACTGTTGTGATTAAAATCACAGCCTACATAAATCTCATAAGAGGCTCATATTCCCGTCACTAGTCAAACATGTTTCCACAAATCACGAAACCATCTTAAAGCCTATAGGTACCGTATTTTACAGCGTTTTCGAAGTTGAAATTCCAAGAGATTTCTTAGTCTATTGAAATAGTGACAACTTATCGAACATAACCATTTTCCGACTAAATCTCTTATCTCCATTCTCAATTAGAAAAAGCTATCTCCATTTGATTTGCATATGAATGCAAATCAAATGGAGATAGCTTTTAAACTTAAACCAATAGGAAGCTGTGTTTGCCTCCCTTCGAAATTACATCGATAGTTCCTCTTGTACCTTTTCAGGATAAATAAAGTAACTGCCTTCCACTAACTTAATCCCTTGTTCTTTTCTCAAATGTGAAATCATACGATTGACGGACTCCCTCGTCGTTCCAATCATATTAGCAAGGTCTGAATTTGTAAATTTTGTATTTAGTTTAATCCAACCATCAACCTGCTCCTCTTTATGCGTCTCACTTAGACGTAAAAGAAGCAATAGGATTCTTTCATTCGTACTACGTAGCGCCATTTCCTCAAGCCGTTGCTGAACATCTACAATCTGGTCGCCCAATACACTGAATAATTTAATCGCCAAATGTGGATTCGCCATTAGCACCTCTTCAAAATCTTGAATCGAAATAAAATAAAGCTCTGTATCCTCAATGACTTGCGCATGTGCAGGATAATCGCCTTTACGGAAAAAACCAACATGCGGAAACATATCCCCAGGCTGCTTGACACAAACAATTTGTTCTTTCCCCGCGATATCATTTCTGAACACTTTCACTTTCCCAGCACCGACGAAATACACATGAGTAATTGGATTATCATGCATGAAGACCATGCTTTTATCGTCAAATTTCTTCTTTTTTATGATTTCCAGGAACGGCTCAACTTCTTTATCGCATAAGTCTTTAAAAATTCTAAACTTTCTAATCGTCTCTTTTAACTGTTCCAAAGAAATACACTCCTTAGAAATACTTAATGTATATTACATATACATCTTATCACACAGCACGTTCATTTATGTACTGACATCTTTCTATTTTATGAAATTTGAAGTTATATTCTGATGTTGGAATGAAACATCGCTTTCAACGTGCCGCAGTCGAAGTTTAGTAAGTCGAAAGTCCTTAAATGACGATAACTCTGTTGAATTGATTGATAACTATTGGCAAATGATTGATAACTACTTTGAATTGATTGATAACTGGCGATAATTGATCAATAACTCCTTCAAAGCGATCGATATTCCACCCCAACTATAATCACGTCAAGTTATCAGACTCTTGTAGTAAAATAAAAGGCATAATGTTACAATATTTTAATGGAGGCGATGTTAATTGATTATGAAGGAAAAAACAAGTTCTTTAAAGGCAATCGGACTAGAAGCATTGCTGCGAAGGCTGCCAGAGAATCACCCACGTTATGCGGATATAGGGAATGCACTAAGAAAGAACCGTGCAGGTGACAATGGTGAAAGAATACTAGCAGATATTTTTCAGAAGTATCAATTCCCTTTTGAGCATTACATCTTTCATGATTTGAATCTACAATCCACTGGCAAATTTCAAATTGATACACTTTTTCTCTTTAAACAAGGTGCGGCCATCCTAGAAATGAAAAATATTGCAGGTCGAATCAGTTTCCCCGATGAATATAATCAAATTATGCGAACCTTGGAAAACGGACAAGTTGACTCTTTTGAATGTCCATCAATCCAGCTAGAGTGCAATAAAATGATGTTAGAAGATTGGTTTCATGCACATCAGATATCTATACCCATTTATCAAGCAGTGGTTTTCCCCAGGCCACAGCAGCAATTCGAAAATTCTCGTAAGAACTTGACTCTCCTTTTCCCCCTTGAGATTCCTATTTATCTTCGGAAACTCAGCTCACATCATCCAACTATCGATTTTCTTCAATTGAAAGACATTGCGAAAAAACTTATAATTACCCATCAGGAGTATGATCCATTTCCACTTACGCATAGATATAGCATTCATCCATCTGAATTGCTTACAGGAGTCCACTGTATTCAATGTGGTTTGCATGGAATGCACTCGATTTACAATGGATGGGGTTGCCAACAATGCGGTAATGTTGATCCGCATGCTCATGTCCAAGCTTTAGTAGAATACTTCATGTTGATAGATTACCGTATTTCCAATAAAGAATGTCGGCACTTTCTACAGCTAGATAACCAACAAAAAGCTAAACGGATTTTAGGTCAACTAGAGATTCCTAGCATAGGTGAAAAAAGAGGAAGATTCTATGTGGCGAATCTTAAAGTAATTAGAGATCTGTGGGAACTAGTCGAGTCAAAGGTCCCAAAATGACAATAACTCCGCTGAATTGATCGATAACTCGTTGCAAATGATCGATAAGTTTCCAGTAGTGTTTGTTGAGCAGTCTTTTTAGTGAAATTTTTCAATAAAACCGCTTCAACTTGAAGCGGTTTTATTTATATTTCCAACAACTCTCGAATATCATCATCAGTTAACAATGTGCTCGCCTTATCTTTCGGATCAATGATTTCTTCAATCAAATCTCTTTTCTTGTCCTGCAATTCATTCATTTTATCCTCAATCGTTCCTCGCGCAACTAGTTTGATGACATGGACAACCCGTTTTTGCCCCATGCGGTGGGCACGGTCCGCGGCCTGTTCTTCCACTGCTGGATTCCACCAAAGATCGTACAGGATAACCGTGTCAGCCCCCGTCAAATTGAGACCAGCTCCGCCCGCTTTCAATGAAATCAAAAATAAGTCACGTTCTCCTGCGTTAAATCGATTGCATATGTCCAGTCGATCTTCTGAAGGAGTTTGGCCATCCAAATAGAAAAATGGGGTCCCGTTCACCGCTAACTCCTTACCGATAATGCCAAGCATTTTTGTAAATTGCGAGAAGATCAATACCCTTCTGCCTGCGAGCTTCGATTCCTCAATTAGCTGTTTCAACTGCTCAAACTTTGCCGAACCTCCTTGATAGCCATCCACAAACAATGCGGGGTGACAACAAATTTGTCGCAATCGGGTCAGTCCAGCAAGTATTTGAATTTTATTCTTTTGGAGCGTGTTCTTATCCAAATGCTTTAACGTATCGTGACGTAGCTTTGCCAAATAGGCGGCATAGAGCTCCTTCTGTTCGGGAAGCAACTCTGCTGTCTCCATTGACTCGATTTTTCCTGGCAACTCCGCGAGGACATCTTCTTTCAGCCTCCGTAGTAAAAATGGTCGAATTCGACGGGCTATTGCTTTCGGTGTGAGTTCACTATACTCACGTAACCCCATGAATAGTTCGGGAAATACAACGTGAAAGATGGACCATAGCTCTTCCACTGAATTTTCAACAGGGGTGCCCGTCAGCGCAAAACGATTGTCAGCCTGCAATTTTTTCACTGCACGTGCTGTTTGCGTAAACGGATTTTTGAATGCCTGCGCCTCGTCAAAAAAGATTGTTAGGAAATCTTGTTTCTCAAACCATTGAATATCCTGGCGAATGAGTGGATAGGAGGTAATCACAACATCTGTACCTTCCAGTTCAGTCCGCTGTTTTGTCCTCACCTTTTTTGGCCCATCCATGACAATTGCATTTATATCAGGTGTGAATTTCTGGAATTCACTTAGCCAGTTATACGTTAAAGAAGAAGGACAAACAATTAAAACACGCCGTTTTGTCTCACGAATTTCGGGGAGCACGGACAATATGAATGCAATGCTCTGCAATGTTTTGCCAAGTCCCATATCATCCGCCAGTACACCCCCTAAGTTATGGGATGCCAGGGTTTTCATCCACTGATAGCCCTGTTTTTGATAATCGCGAAGAACCGTTGCCAATTGCCACGGAACTTCAATTCCCGTGCTATCAGGATTCAGGAGATGTTCAAAAAACTGGCGCGCCGATGCTTCTATAGAGAACATTCCATCCTCATCGGCACCCGCAAGGAAGCGGATTCCACGCCCCATCGGAACGGACAAACCTTTTTCCAAGTCATCCAGCCCTTCAGGAACTTCATCCAAAAAACGTTGAATTTCTTCAAATTCCTTTGTTTCTAATGAAAGAAGGGTCCCATCTCGCAAACGATAATATTTCCGCTTTTCCTCCAATGCTTCAAGCACTTCACGTATTTGCTTATCTGGTATACCGTCCAATTCAAATTTGAATTCGAGCCAGTTTGTGCGCTCTTCCGGTGATTTTACACGAATCCGTGGATGAGCATGTCCTCTGAAAATCCGATTCTTAATCGCTGTCGTCGCATATACCTTCACGAGCTTTTGCAATTTCGGAAGGATATGCTGTAGAAATTCATACTCTAGTTCTTCATTATGCAATAAATACCCTTCATCGTATTCCGTAAACGAACTTTCTTTCATGAACGCCAGGATATTTTCTTCTTTTTCTAAGTCACGAACGAGTACCGAACCTGTCGGCAAATCCCCTTCTGTTAAAGGATTAATGACGAGATGCTCATAATGAAATTCTAGGCTTGCAAGCAGGCGATTATTTACCCGATCGATGTACAGCATGGCCTGCAGCGGAGATTTCACCAGTTTGTCCAAAACTGTTTCAGCTAGCTGAACTTCACCAATCCTGCGCAATCCTGGGACAACCTTTTCTATGAAAAAGCCAATTTGTTCATTAGAAATCGGCAGTTGACGGGCTCCTGAGGTTTCGACCATCTGCTTGAGATCCGTGAGACGCTTGCAATCCTCATTGTCCAGTTGAAACAATTGCCCATTGCAGAGGACAGAATGATAATCCTGGAGGATAAGAAGCTGGGCCAATCCGTTAATTTCTAAATAATGACCCTTGCCTTCCAGTCTGTCAAAACGGAATTGTACCGGCAATGTTTCATTTGAAAGAGGCAATCCGGACATGCACTTGCCATCGTGCCCCAACCTTACTAAAGGTGCACTGTTCAAAAACGGCAGTAGGACTTCCCATGATGTAGGCGGGATAAGTAACGTTTGCGGACTAATGGTCTGGTCGATTATGTACACCTTATCCTCCTGGTTCATCCGAATGAGCTGTTGAAGAACAGCATCCGCTTCGCGCAGAAAACAATGGCGGTTCGAATCAAACATAAAAGTTGACGAAAGGGCAGCAGATTTTCTTTCATTTATCTCTCTCAAAAATCTCCGGATATGCTGCACAGGAACTAAGCCGATTTGAATTTCGATGCCAAGCATATGTCCGCCCTTAACGGCGACAGGCATCCACGTGAACAGTAGATCAAGTACTTCCCGGTCTTCAAAGTGAAGCTGATGCCCAGTTGATCGCAGAGGCTTTTCATTGAAAAGGGAAAGTAGTCCGTCAGTTATCGTGGGCTCATCAAATCCAATAATGGCATGCATGACCGCAGCGACATGCTGGCATTTATGCGGATAGAAAGGAAGCGATGGACAACTGCATTCCGTACGAATACCATCTTCCCCATCATCGTCAATCGTGACATAAAAGCTTTCCGTTCCCGCCACAGTCGCTTGGCAATGCGTGCCGGTATACTGTTCAATCGTCACCTTCCCCGAACGATGAAAGGCTTCGCCTCTTTTAAATGAACTGTTTCCGCATATGTCTAGGATTTTTTTGGGGGTGATCAAGACGTCCGACCTCCTTTCTAAGTTTTCATCGCACGACTCCACATGGACGAAATCTGTTCTAGCACCAATTTATTTATATGGCCCAAGGAAAAAGCCTACTTTGAATGTAGGCTTTTCTGATTGGATATTTTATTATATATATTTGCGAGCTTGGTCAACCCTTTGAAATTTAAGCATGTTCATTTTCTTACTATATAGTATACAATCCAAATGATAACATTGCCAATAACTGTTCTATTTCTTGTACCTATAAAAATCCTCTGCATCATTGGCATCTCTACCGTCGCCGCTGTATACTAATACATAACAAGCATGGGCTATTTAACAACGATGTTGCGTTATATTTTCAGTGCTGCTAAAAACTTAACAGAGGAACAAGTAGATAAAATCAAACTGGAAATTGAAACGAATCACCCGAAAGGAAGTGGACTTGCCATGACATTAGCTGAGAAATGGATGGAAGAAGGAAAATCGCGGGGCGTAGCGGAAGGATTAGAGCAGGGATTAGAGCAAGGATTAGTACAAGGGCAACAACTGGCCTTATCCCAAATAGCTGTTCTACAGTTAACAAATAAATTAGGCGCATTGCCAAAAGAAGTCAAAGAAGGACTGACGAATGCCGATTTACCAACGTTACAAGTTTTATTAACGAATGTTTTTACCATTGAGCATGTAGATGAAATACGGAAGTATATTCAATAGTTGGATTGTAAAAGCTTACGTTTAGGCGTAGGCTTTTTATGTTGCTGTCGAAAATAGTAGGAGCTTCACAGGTGAATCTAATAATTTTGTGTTCTTCAAACATAATAAATATTGTCAATTTCAATAAAAGGAATAATCCTATTTCTTCATCTTTATTTTTTTCTCTCTACTGTTTACGAAAACAAGTCGTTTGCACTATGCAGTCGGCTTGTTTTAATCTCTATTTTCCTCTACTATTATAGTTAACAATAGGAAAATATTTCTAACACCATTTTGAATAATCAAGCAAATGGAGGATCTATGAAAAAACTAACACTCTTATTAGTAGGACCCACAATCATGATTTTCATAGGTTTAATCATCTGCAAAAGTGTCCTCATTACTTTTGCACTCTTTTACAGCTGGCTACTATTCGTTCCACTCTTCAGCTCAATTAGGAATAAACAACAAAAATTTAATCTGAAAAACCAATTCAGTCGCCAATCTATTGTAGTTGGCCTAATAAGTGGAGTTATTTCTTTACTAGCCATTTATGGTGCAGTGACAGTACTAAAAGATACTGTATTCGACCTTGCTGCACTGCGTCAGTTATTAATGGATTGGAATTTCACAGGAGATAAAGTCATTTGGCTAGTCCTCGTTCTCATTTTCATCAACCCTTTTTTAGAAGAGCTATACTGGAGAGAATTTATGCACAAGCGCCTTGAAAGTAAAGTTAGTATAGCAAAAACAGTTATCATTACATCATTTTTTTATAGTCTTTATCACTTAGTATCACTCATTTTCATCTTCACATTTCCATTCAATTTCATCGCTGTCATTCCCGTGTTTTTAGCAGGTCTCTTGTGGGGCTATTTCAGATACAAATTAAATTCTATCACGGCTCCAATTGTCAGCCATATCCTTGCTGACTTAGGAATTATGTTGGTGTACTTGAGTTATATTTTGTAGTATAGAAAAGCTAGTATAAGCTTATCAACGCTCATACTAGCTTTTTCTCATAAAATACAATAGTCATTCGCTCATTCATTTTTGTGACTTTCCCCGTCTTGCAATACCCCAGCTTTTCGTACAACCCACACAGTTTTTGTTCTTCTAAAATCGTATCTAGTTCCCAAATCACAGCGTCTTCATACAAGCTCTCAGTTACTTGCATGGTTGCTGATGCAATTCCTTTTCCTTGATGTTCAGGTAGAATGAAAATCGGAGAAACCCGATATCGTCGATTATCTTTTCTGACAATTCGTATCGCACCAACTGTAATCTTGTCGTAGACAATGAGATAATAATCCGTTTGTTTTTGTTGTAAGCGATCTTTCGTCCGTTGCATCGTTTCATTTGCAGGACTCGTGTCAAAGTCATGATACTTATCTAACAATGGCTTAAATGCTTTCAATTGTATTGAATGGATTAATGTTGCATCCTTGAGAGTTGCCTTCTGAATAACTAACCGCTCCAACTAAACACCTCTTCCTATCAATATATAGCTTATTTAGAATTAACTAGGTGGCATTCCTTACTAGTAAAACAAACAAATTTAGCGAAGGTGCGACAAGTGTGAGCCGAAGTAATAAGACCAAGGAGGGATGCAGTTCAATCCCTCCCTAGCGCTCTTCTGATGGCTTATTGCGTAAGGCCTTCTGGGAAGGATAAGTAAAGTGCCAGTCACCCAAACTTAAAAATGAATGGTTAGTTCTTCTGCTAAAAGAGAAAGAAATTCTGGCGTATCAACAATACGATCAATCTCTTCTGTTGTACTATCCCCTTTGCGAATAAAACCGAATAATCGACGTTGATTTGTGCGTATACTTTGAATGTCGACTAATTGGATATTCCCTTTTTTTAGTTCATTTTGCAAAATCAAATCTGTACTTAGAAATGTCATATTATTTCTTGCCGGATTACCAAAATATGGACTACCCATAACATAATCTACTATTCGAGTTTTAATATCCCTAACTTCGATGTCATTTGAACAGATTGTTACTTGAGATAATCTAGTTTTCAGGTAGTGTACTAGTAATACAGCCAAAACCAAAATAGAATTTTCACCAGCGTTCTTCTTTGAATGGTTAACTATCTCAAAGCCATCCTGATAATACGCAGTAATCCAATCATCCGCAATATCCTCTTGCTGCTTTTCTATTAAAGAAAGCTTTTTCTTTAAATATTTAAAAGGAGTCCTTCCTGGCATTGAAGCATGGCAGAATAAATACATGAGTGAAATGTCATGATAATCAATTAACGACAAATAATCCTTCTCTTTCAAGATAAATAAAGGAACCAAAATTGCTTCAATATAGGCTTTTCGCGGCTCTGAATGGATTACTTCATTCGCTACCCATTCTGGGATTAGCACAGCATCATAATAAGAAAAAATATTTCCTGGTGTTAACTCGTTTTTATTTTGTTCGCAAAATTGAAGGTTATTATTATCGATAATACATAGTTTCAATTGACTTTTCCCCTGAAGAAAAGTTAAAAACTCTTGCATCCCATTATTTTGATTTTGCCACATTGGCTATAAATCTTTCAATTTTCTCTAGGTGCTCTTTATACATATTTACTTCAGGGTAATTGTCGCTTTTTTCTTTAATGGCTTTCACCATAATATCCATATCCAAAATTTTACTAGGCTGAATTAATGAAAGATCTAGATTTAATCGATTAAAATAAGACTCCATTTCATCTTGTGAAAAACGCCTATCAAAATGTGTTTGAATTTCTTTTCTTAATGACGTATTTCCTTCAGCAATTGCCGATTCGTACAATTGAATAAGAATAGCCTTGAAAGGTGCTTTAAACATATCAATGCAAAACATAACTTTTTCAATAAAGTCATTAGGCTTGGATAAATTCATAAAATAACGATACAGGTCACTCCCCAAAAGCATTTGTGCTGCAAAATAATCCGCTTTTCGCTCTTTCATATCAAAGTCTAATGTAATGATATGTGAATCTGTACCGTTTTCTAATAAGTGATAAATCTCATGCCAATAAATAAAATACTGATACACTCGCGGCTGCGCAGTATTAATGATAAATAGCTTCTTACCATTTGGTAAGACTTTAATAGCTCCACCGAAATCCTGATCTTCAATCGGAATTTGGATAAAATAATGTTGGCGTAAAATTTGTAATGCTTGTTTTTCAGCTGATTGGATTCGTATCTCTTTAAAAGTTGTATCTACATATACAATCAACCGCTTAATTTCATCTTTAATTTGTTGATTTCGTATGATAATATCGTCCAGGTTTTCTTGTGTAATGCGCAATTTTACTCTCCCTTTCAATTACAGATATAGCGAAGCTATGTCCAATAGATCTTCTAATTCATCTAACAGCTGTGCTTGAACATTTTTACTTTCACGTTCATCTTGCAAATGATCGGAAAACTGTAATGATGGGGAGGGCCACATAGATGATTCAATTTGGGGTGTTGCTAAAAAATAGCCTGCTGGTAATTGAAAAGCCAATTCAATTTCCTTTATTTGTTTGTTGAATATTGTTTCGTTTGGACTGTTTCCAATTAAAATTTGATTGATTGTTGGTCGTGAGAGATTAACCTTCTTTGCGAAGGATGATTTCGAATAGCCTCTTAAACGGATAAATAGAGCTAAATGCTCTGCAATTTGTTCCTTCCTTATAAAAGCACTCATTTTTACAACCCCTTTGTGTATATTATAGTAACTTATATATATATTATACCCTATATCCTTGTTAAAACAATTATTTTTACAATTTGTAAAAAAATGAACGACTAGGATGTTAAACGCATCAACAATAAAAAGCTATTTTCCCTATACCAAAGGAAAATAGCTTTTATTTACACAAATATTTTTCTCCAATCCAATTCTGTGAATCAGTACTACTGTTTCATAAGCTCTGATGCAATACCCCTAAAAAATTCACACATTCACACCCACCATATGCAATTCATGCATCGGTCTTGTCATCGCCACATATAACAGCTTTCGATCAATCGGATGATCTCGGAATGGCTCATCCACCGCGACAACAAGTACTGCATCGAATTCCAATCCTTTTGCCAGATGACTCGGAACAATCAACAAGCACGCCCCACTCATATCAGATTGTTCGCCTAATAATTGCACCGCCGTATTGAAGTCTCGTAGTTTGGCATGAATTCTTGTAGCTTCTGCTGTCGTTTTACAAATCAACGCTACTGATTTATGACCACGTCCAGTGATTTCATTATAAATTTCAGCAATTTTATGTTCATCAAACACCGGCATGTCGTAAAAATCTGGCTCTCTCCCATGACGAACAACCGGCTCTACTAGTGGCAGATCCTCATCCATTTGGGCAAGCACCTGATTGGCTAAGTCCATTATTTCTATTGTCGTTCGATAGCTTTTTTGAAGTGTTGTATAGGTTGCTCTTGGAAACATTTCTTTGATTGGCTCCCAAGACGTCAACGCTCGGTAGCTATGAATTCCTTGCGCCAAATCGCCAACCATCGTAAACATATCCGTCTCCAGTCCGTCTTGTAGTGCCGCCAACTGAAACTCGCTGTAATCCTGCACTTCATCAATGAAGACCACTCGCATTTTCCAGTCATCTGCAATGCCCTTGAGCTTGGCCTGTAAATAATAAATGGCGGCTAAATCCTCGATTTCCCATGCTTCTTTCTGATGCGCCTTCCCAAAAGCAGTTCTTTCCTGATCAGACCAGTGACTGGCAAGTGCTGTTTGGAGCTGTTCGTTCGTCAACCATTCTCGATAAACTTTCTTGACATTGAACTTTTTAAACCTACGCATATAGATAGACGCCGTCGACTTGCCTTCTTTTTCAATGGCTGGCATTCGTTCGTCACGTTCGTCTAAAATTCTCGTTAGCTTGGCTTTTCGTCGTTCATCATCCCGAATACCATATAATGCTTTATCAAGCGCTTCCTCGTACTTGGTCGTTAAAGTAGCAAGCAATTTTTTATGCTTGCGCTTCACATCGCTTTGCACAATGATTTTAATACGCTCCAGCCTTTTTTCAACAGGCATATAGGAAAAATCTTGCAAAAATGGCTTCTTCAATTGCGAAGCTTTCATAATTCGATATTTTTCAATGAAGACATCTTCAAATAGCTCCGCCATATCTTGTTCCAATTTAATCACATAGCGCTGCAGAATTTCCCGATAGTCCAGCGTCCCTTTAACCCGCGTCACAAAAAGCTTGTCTTCATCTAAAGTAGCTGATTGTGCTAACTGCGCCAGCTTCGCATCAGGATCAGTCAATTTCAGTTTCAAACCTGTTGCATTCAAAACATATTCCGCGTAGGTCGTCTGACAAATCTGACCTACACCTAACTCCGGCAATACGTCCGCAATATAGTCCATAAACAATTTACTCGGTGCTAAAATCATCAATTTATTGGCTGGGAAATGTTCACCCATCGTATATAAAAAATACGAAATACGATGCAGTGCAATCGTCGTCTTCCCACTGCCCGCCGCCCCCTGCACAATGATCGGTTGCTTCAAATTAGCCCGAATAATAGCATTTTGTTCAGCCTGAATGGTCGACACGATTTCAGTTAAACGCGTGTCTGCTTTACCGGCTAAGGCTTCTTGAAGTAACTCATCATTCGTTGTCAGATCAATATCTCGAATATCCAGCAGCTCTCCATCTTCAATTCGATATTGTCGCTTAGAATAAAGATGTCCTTCGAACTCATCCTCCCGCACCTGGTAGGTAAGATCGCCAAGTCTACCATCGTAATAGACATTCGCAACAGGTGAGCGCCAGTCAACAATAATCGGCTCCTGCGTTTCCCGGTGGAATAAAGACGTCTTGCCGATATAAAGCAATTCCGCCTCCTCATCCTCCTTTTGAAAATGAATTCGGGCAAAATAAGGCTTCATCTGAATCGCTTCTAGCCCTTCTTTTTGAGAACGAGCCATTTCAAAAAAACGGGCATTTGTTAAAATATTAATGTAACTCAAACTGGAGTCCAAATACTCCAAGTCCGCCATCGATTTACGAATTTCATCTTGAGAGGATTTTACGTCACGTCGTGATTCCGCTAATAGTTGCTGCATGTAGTGTTTCGTGTAGTCAAGGCGCTCTAATTCAAACTCAAAATCAGGATGTTGCTGCATGAGGCAAGCCCTCCATTTATCGTATTTTGCGTCCTGCGTTACTAGATAGAAGATGTTGGGGTTTTTTAGACAGAATTGAATCTTACCATTCAGTCTGGATAGTAGCAACTATAATAGTAGAATGATTCTGTTTTCCCCGATTATTTCATTAAGACCACAGAAAAAGCTGAATGCACAAAGGCAATCAGCTTTTTTACGTTGAACTAATGATTCCTTATAATCTCCAGCGAAGGCGGCTACTGGGGTCGCCGAAGTAATGAGACTGACAGCGGTTTGCTGTCTGGCTCATTGCGGGAGGCATCCCCAAGCGCCGAGCGTTGTAAGTAGCTCTTTTTAGTTCAACTCTACTAAATAAATACCCAGATAGAGTTTTTCGATACGATTCATGGACCTAAGTAGTTACGAAATAAGTTAATTTTCTAGAAACAAGTAATTACTACCAACCAACTGCTTACACTGCTTCTTCACTTCACTCACTTTTTTTGCTAAATCAGCTGTCGACTGGAAATGATGATTCATGATTCCCGCGATGGAAATCGTTAATATTGGAAACGACTCCTCTTTGCCATGTCTATTCTTTGAAATAATCCAACCATTCTCGATGTCCTGCTCCGTATAAAATTGTTGAATAGAAGCATCAAACTGTTCGATGATTTGCTGACAATACAAAACACTTTGTTCAGACGATGCGATGACAATAAAATCATCTCCGCCAATATGACCAATAAAATCATCCCGAGAGACAATACCCTTCAACAGGTCCGCAAGATGTATAAGTACTTGGTCACCTTGTTCAAAACCGTAAACATCATTATAAGGCTTGAAATTGTCTAAATCCAAGTAGAGGGCACCATATCCCTCGTCCGTCTCCAAACAGCGCTGCAACTGCTGCTCTATCAAATTATTTCCAGGTAATTCTGTCAGTGGATTCATATGCTTCGCAAAATTAACTTCAATTTCCATCGTCTTCTCCAATAATTCCTTCACCGTAACAATCCCGAAATACTTGCCATTTTCCGTCACCGTAATAAAATCATACAGTTGTCCTGGATCTCTTAACATCGCTAATTTCGCTACCTTATGAATCGGCGTATTAATATCGACTTCCAAAAAGTCCTCTTCCATAATTTCAGCTATTGAATTTTTGCTATACAAACTATAACCGTAGGGACCACTAATTTTCAAATGCAATTGGTTACGCGTAATCACGCCTACTACACGATCATGCTGTATGACGCAAAATCCCGGTACCAATTGATCTTGATCCATCAATGATTTCACTTCAGCAATTAGTACATTACTATCTAGCGTTTGTAAAGCAGTGGACATATTTTTAACAAATGTATCCGTTACTCTGTTAAACGATTGCCTTTGCTTACGCTTATTTTCATCAACAATCAATGCAATGACCTCTTCCCTTATCGGTAATAGGCTCGAATTCGGCTTTTGAATATAGTAGCCTTGTCCAAAACGAACGCCTAATTCAATGAGTTTTGCCAATTCCTCCTTTGTTTCAATCCCTTCAGCAATGATTTGGATTTGAGAATGTGCAGCAAATTCACATAAGCTTTTTACTAATGACTGCTTTGTTCTATCAACATCAATATTGCGAATTAACTTCATATCCAACTTCATAAAATGAGGATGGATATCTGTTAAAATATTCAAACCAGAATAACCTGATCCCACATCATCAATCGCAATTTGATACTTCTGCTCTTTATAATGACTGACGGTTTGCTTAAAGTGCGTTAAATTTACAATTGCCTCTTTCTCGGTAATTTCGAAAACGATTTTTTCAGCATCCATGTTAAATCGTCCTAAATAGTCTTTTGTAAATCCTTGTCTAAATTTTGTGTCGTTCATAATATTAGGATTCACGTTTAAAAACAGCTTTTCCTTAATCTGAAGACCGTGTGCACTTTCTAATGCCTTAGTGCGACAAAGGGATTCCAATTCCCAAAGCTGATTATTTTCCATTGCATATGTAAATAATTTTTCAGGATTTTGTAAGGGAGTATTTGCTGGTCCTCGACTTAATGCCTCATATCCAAGCACCGTTCCGTGCTCCAGAGATAGAATCGGTTGGAAAACTGTTTGAATATCTTTATTTCGTAGAATACTAAAAAGTAATGTTGGTAAATGATTTTCCTGCAATTTGATCAAAAAGACTCTCTCCATTCGATAATTCATTACATTCATTTTACCGGATAGATGCAAGAGCTATATGACGAACAGGTAATGTTCATGTAAATAATTCGTAAATTTCTATATCTTTTCACCTGAATAATGAATTTTTTATAATAAAAAAGACACCCTTCGCCCTCTGAATTTCAGGGCTAAAGGATGTCTTTTTCATTTAAGCATTACACTTTAAATCGTCCCATATCACTTTGCAGTTTTTCCGAAAGCTCCGCTAGCAATTGTGCGCTGGACGAAATCTCCTGGTTAGCAGCCAACTGTTGCTCTGTCGCCGCACTTGTTGACTGAGCAGCTTCTGCTGATTCAGCAGCTAGTTCCTGCACTTTCACAGATCCTGCTGACACTTCGTCCGTCATTGTACGAATCTGGTCAATGGCAACAGAAACAGTTGTTACTTTACCACTGACATCGCTAGCTGCCTGTTCGATGCGACTGAAAACATCGCGCGTTCGCTCTGTCACAACAAGCCCTTCTTCTACACGTTTATTACCATCTTCCGTGCTCGTAACAGCCTGTGCAACGCTACCAATCATCGTATCAATCATATTCCCAATTTCTCCTGCAGAACGTTTTGACTGTTCTGCAAGATGTCTCACTTCTTCCGCTACAACCGCGAAGCCTTTTCCATGCTCCCCAGCCCGTGCTGCTTCAATCGCCGCGTTCAGTGCCAATAAGTTTGTCTGTTCAGCAATATCCGTAATCAAAGACGTAACTTTCCGAATTTCCTCCGAATAATTCGCCATACCACTCATGATACCTGCCGATTGCCCAATTGCGGAGCTAATCACTGTCATTTGACCATTAACATCCTCCATAAGTGAGGCACCCTCTTTGACCAGACGCGCAACATCCTCTGATGATAACAACATTGCTTCATTATCATCCGTAATTCGATTAATACCCGTAACTACTTCTCCAATAGCTACATTCGTCTTGCTAACAATTTCCGCCTGGGACTCACTTCCCATTAGGTTCATTTCCGTCGTTTGTGCCACCATTTCAGATGCTGCAAGACTTTCCTCAGAACTTGCCGACAATTCTTCAGCTTGGGCTGCAAGCTGGAGTGCAGACTCATGTGCATTCGAAATAATTCCCCGAAGGTCTTTCGTCATGCTATTAAAGGCAGTTGCCATGTCGCCAATCTCATCTTTATTGCGAATGATAACAGGCTCTATCGCAAGATTTCCTGCTGCGATTTCCGTCAATGCTGCTGTCATTTTCCCAACAGGTCGCGCAATACTACGACCAAGGATAATTGCCACAGAAATGCTCACATACAGAGCAACAACAAGTAACCCAACCATCACTATACGTATCCACTTTATTAACTCTTGAATATCATCATTTACTTGATACGTTTGATCTGTTTGATACACAATCAATTCATCAATTTTCTCCATGATTTCCGTTTCAAAGAAAGTCGCGTCACTCGCAATATTCAAAGCTCTTTCTTCTTGACCAGCCCCGAACTCACTGATGGCTAAATCTGTGGTTTGTATATAACTCGCTCGTGATTCTTTTAATTCATCAAGCAATACGCGTTCGTCATTAGACCATTTCATTTGTTCTAGTATTCCCGACTGACGGTCAAGCTCTGTAATTGTTTCCGTCCGACTTTTCAAAAATGACTCTTGTCTAAACAATAAAAAACTCCGAATATCACCCGAAAGCTTATTTTGAAGTGACCCTATTTTCTCAAATACAATTGTTTTCGATACTTGCTCATTCATCAAATCATTAAAATCATTATTTGTTTTGGACAATGACCCAAAACCTACCCCACCAATAATAACCATTAAAATAAGAAGCGATAAAAATCCACTCCATAATTTTCGACCTACTGTAAACTTCATTCCTTTTCCTCCTACAAATTAATTCCATCTATCAGTATAACTTAAATTCATAATCTGTCATAGTCACATCTTCTTAAATCAATAATTTTAACCATAGGTATTATCGCCTAACCACATTGTTAGTTATGTCTCTAACTGATTAATTTGATAATAAAATAATCCTACTCCACTTATGTTCTCGGAGTAGGATTATATTCTGAAAATAACATTATTTTTTCATAGCGAACGACCCACTGGTTATCCACTTGTTTTATCGCCGTTCCTTGCCAGCCATCTTCAAGATAGCGTTGTTGTTGTGCAGTATCGGCCATTGGAATTTCACAACTATCTATAGCCTTTTCTTGCAAGGTCTGTAGTAAATTTTTCACTAAAATATATCTTAGTAAATCACCATACTTCACTTTGAGAGCAACAATTTTCATTCCATGTGCAAATTTGTCCTTCAAGCTAGCGATATTAAACGGAGCAACGGTTGTACACACATAGTGAAACTTTTCTGTATCAATTTCTTGCATCAAAATTTCCCCTAGTAATACTTGCAAATTATTTCCCCGAAAATGAGGATCCACATTCGATATTTCCGAATAAATGACCGTAGACAACTCAGCCACCGGCACGCCCGCATCAATACCTAAATGCTCTTCCTCATCAGCTTCTGGTTCAAACATCGCGCGAAATGCAATTAGTCGGTCCTTATAATAAGCACCAATCATCATTCCTTTGCCGTGCAAAATCGTAAGGAATTCTTCTGGCATCAATGGCTGTAAAAAAGCACCCGTTGTCAGCGATTCAATGACTTTCTGTTGTAGAGCTAGAATTTCATCGAGATGGCCCCCCGTTAGTTGGATAACGTCTATTTTTTCACCATTTTTCAACACTAACTGTCGTTCATTCATCCGATGACCTTCTCTGAAAACACCGTTAGTTCTTGTAGCACTTGTTCGTCAATATCTATTCCTAATCCAGGTTTGTCAGTCAAGCGAATGAACGGTACATCATAGTGTAAATTCCCAACATCTTTACTGAACTTCAGTGGCCCCGTTAATTCCACACTCGTAATGACTTTTTTCGAAAATGACACATGGAATCCTGCTGCCGAACCGATAGATGATTCAACCATCGAACCTACTTGACACTCAATACCAGCCATCTCTGCCATATGTGCAAGCTTCGTTGCCGGATATATGCCACCGCACTTCATCAACTTAATATTCACTTTGTCGGCTGCTCTTTTGGCAATGATTTCTCGCATATCACGCACACCGCGCAGTCCTTCGTCAATCATCATTGGCGTCGATGATTTCGATTTCACTTCTACCATGCCATCGATATCATCCGCCATCACAGGCTGCTCCAACCAGTCTAGCGAGCAATGTTCAAGCTTTTGAAGCCCTTGCAAAGTATTGGCACTATTTTTCCAGCCTTGGTTGACATCCACACGAATCGCTATATCCTCTCCGACACGTGCACGAACTGCCTCAATCCTTTTCACGTCTTCCGCAACTTGCGTACCGACTTTCATTTTTAATGAGCGATAGCCAGCAGTTACTCGCTCTTCCGCCTCATTCGCCATCTTTTCCGGAGAGCCAATACTTAACACATGCGTAATTGGGAATTCCTCGTGATATCTTCCACCAAGCAAATCATAAACCGGGATACCCAATGCTTTGCCTACTACGTCGTAGCACGCAATATCAAGTGCGGCTTTTGCAGTGGGAACACCGTAAATTTCTGAATCCATCAATTCATGAATGCGCTCCATATTTTTCGGATTTTCTCCAATAAGCTTAGGCGCTAGTGTATTTTTCAACACAGCAAACGTCCCTGCCCAGCTCTCACCTGTAACATGATCATCCGCTACACTTTCCCCGTAGCCGACATGACCTGTATCCGTCGTTAGTTTGACGATAATCGAAGGCATATAATCGTAGGTTGCATAGCTAATAACAAATGGTTCATAGAGCGGTAAATGAATTGCATAAATTTCAATTTCAGTAATCTTCATTCTTTTCAAACCTTTCTATTGGCAAATTGTTTTTATTTATTATATCATTGTCGCTAAATAGTCGCTATATAAAAAAGTACAAGGCGCCTGACTAAATGCGTCAGCCAATCCGGCTTATGCCTCAAACAATAAGGAGACTCTATATTATGAAAGTTAAAATTGCCGTCATCGGCTCACATGATTTTTGCCAGCGTACAGAACAACTCGTTGCCGATCGACAAGATATCGAACTTCATTCGTATCGTTATGATGAACCCAAGGCGGCTCCAAGTTTACTACAAACACTCAAACCTTGTGATGCCATCCTATTCTCTGGCTCGCTGCCCTACTTTTACGCACAGGACCGACTCATAGACTTTACGATTCCAGTCCTTTACTTAAAGCAAGACGAAACGGCTATCGCGATTACTTTACTTCACATATCCGCAAAAGAACAAGTAGACTTAAATCGTATTTCCATTGATGTACGTGAAAAATCACTCATTGAAAATGTCTTAAAAGATTTGAACCAAGCACTCGAATTACCGTTCATTCATGCGCTAGATGATGGTGACAATCTTCAAGATATCGTCGCCTATCACAAGCTACTATCCATTCAAGGAAAAACTGATATGGCGATCACGAGTGTCCATGCTGTTTACGAGCAGCTTCAACAGCAGCAGATTCCTGCGTATAAGATGATTGATCCTGAAAGCTCTATTTTACGTACAATTGAAACCGCAAAACAGCAAGCCATTTTACAAAAAAGTAAGGCTGCCCAAATCGCCGTCGGTCTCATCAAAGGAATACCCCACTCCAAAGACCTTGAAACATCCGTCGAAAAAATGGCAGCCCTTATGAAGGCACAATGGAATGAACAGCATGAAGGCTATACATTATATACAACGATGGGTAATATCGAATTTTCATTAAGAAACAATGAATTCTTGTCACTGTTCCAAACATTCGCCACTAAAGCTAAATTAGCCTTTGGCTGTGGTGAAACAATTGTCGATGCCACTGAAAATGCACGCTTTGCACTTAATCTCATTCATGAAAGTGATAGCCAATCATTTTATATGCTAGATGCTAACAAAAAACTGCATGGCCCATTTCCGCAATCCAACACAGCTATCGCGATGAAAATCAACGAACCTGTACTCGTAGAAATGGCCGACAAAACAAAGTTAAGTCCCGCAAACATTTCAAAATTATTATTATTTAGTCAATCCCGTCATGCTAAACAATTTACTGCAACTGACTTAGCGCTACATTTGAATGTTACACGGAGAACTGCCGAACGCACACTCAAAAAGATGGTGGAGTTTAATTACATAACAATCGTCGGTGAAGAAATGACCTACCGACAAGGTCGCCCACGGGCACTTTACGAATTCAACTTTCCCATTTTTTAACAAAGAAGGGAAGTTCACGTATCTGTCGTGAACTTTCCTTTCTTATTTGCATCACCCTACACTAAGTTCTTCATTCTTTAGATCCTCTTTAGCATTTGCCATCTTTTCCTCTTCAGTCAGCTTGACAATCGTAAATCCTGTAACCGCATACAAAATTGAAATAAATGGAATAACCAAGTTCAAAATTGCATAGGGTCCGTATTCAACAACCCCCACACCTAGTGTTCCTAAAATGAACACACCACATGTATTCCACGGGATGAAAACAGACGTCAGTGTTCCACCATCTTCTAATGAACGCGATAAATTCTTCGAATGCAATCCCATATCCTTGTACGCTTTACTAAACATCCGTGAGGGTACTACAATTGAAATGTACTGTTCCGAACATGTAGCATTCGTCATGAAACAAGCTGCAATCGTTGAAGCAATCAAGGATCCTGTCGATTTTACTACCTTTAACAACTGATTCATCATTGCTTTTAGCATCCCTGAAAACTCTAAGATTCCCCCAAATGTCATCGCAACAATTGTCATCGACACAGTATACATCATCGAATCCAACCCGCCGCCGTTAAATAACTTATCGACCATTTCGTTGCCAGTTGCAATCGTAAATCCGCTCTGTAGTGCTTCAAGTCCACCGACTAGCGAACCGCCTTGTATGAGGATTTGTGACAAGAACCCAAGCACAATCCCAACAATCAAAGCAGGAATTGCAGGTACCTTTAACGCAACCATCACAATAACAGCAAGTGGTACAAGCAATAACCATGGTGTAATGAGAAAGCTGTCCTGTAATACTGCTGCTGTTTGTGCGATTTCAATCGCTTCTATTTTATTTGTTGCAAATTTATTTCCTAAATAACCATAGACCACAAGCGCTATCGTTAACCCTGGAATCGTTGTGTAAAGCATATGCTTAATATGATCAAATAAATCCGTCCCTGTCAATCCTGCCGCCAAATTCGTTGTATCTGAAAGCGGTGACATTTTGTCGCCAAAGTAAGCACCAGAAATAATTGCTCCTGCAATCATGCCTGCTGGAATACCCATACTCAAGCCAATACCCATTCCCGCAACACCAATCGTTCCCATTGTTGACCATGAACTACCAATTGCTAACGAAACAATCGCACAAATGATACAAATCGTTACTAGGAACCAAGCTGGTGTAATAATTTGCAAACCATAGTAAATCATCGTCGCAACAATCCCGCCGCCCATCCATGCACCGATTGTCAGCCCTACTAAAATAATAATAACGACTGCTGGTAGCGCCAACCGAATCCCCTTGTACATCATTTCCTCAATTTCTTTCCATGTATAACCAGCTCTCCATGCTACAAATGCTGCTGCCGATGTCCCGATGATCAATGGGATATGTGGACCTTGCTCTAATATTACAATCGTATAGATCATGACTATGATCATCACGATTAATGGTAGTAAAGCCATCCAAAAGCCGATTTTCTTCTCCTGTTGCTGTTCCATTTATATTCCCCCAAGTCTGAATAGAAATAATATTATAAAATGTCGCTATATAGTCGTTATTAGCATAGTATACGTTTGTACATTCAAAGTCAATATCATTTCCACTTTTTCTGTAAGCGTTTTCAGATTTAATATTCACTATCAGCAACAAACAAATAAACGTCTACCTATCCTAGCTCGTTTAAGAGACTTAGATATGCAGACGTTTTGTAGTCTTTTAACGATTTACAACTTAAACTGCTGAATAATTCTTTGCAAATCCTCTGCTAGATGTGCAAGAGATTCACTAGCTGCTGAAATCTCTTCCATCGTCGCCAGTTGCTCCTCTGAGGCTGCACTGTTTTCCTGTGACGCCAATACACTAGATTCAGCAACTCCATGTACATTAACTGCAGCACTAGAAATCGCTTGACTAATGGACGATATTACCTCTACAGAACGGTTTACTTCTGTTGCATTTCCTGTCACTTGTCCAACCATCTTTTCAATTTCTCCAAATAGCTGACTGACCTCTTCAGTTTTAACAAGCCCGTCTTGAACCCGATCTGTTCCCTGCTGCATAGAAATAGTTACCTGTTGAATTTCATGTTGAATATCATTGACCATACTATAAATTTGTTCTGCTGAAACACGCGATTCTTCTGCTAGTTTTCGAACTTCATCTGCTACAACTGCAAACCCCTTACCCGCTTCTCCTGCACGTGCTGCTTCAATAGCCGCATTCAACGCTAGCAAATTAGTTTGGTCAGCAATATCCGTGATCATCTGCACAATATTGCCAATTTCTTTTGATTTTCCATCTAAGTTATGCACTGAATCTGCCGTTAATTTTACAGCGTCGGCGATGGAAAGCATTTGGCTGTTTACTGACATAACTGCGGTTGCCCCAACTTGTGTTTTATCAAATGCGCCTTGCGATTGAACATTCATCTGTTCACTGCTTTTGGCAATATCTTGCATGCTCGACATCATCTCTTCAATAGAAATGGATATTTCATTGACACTGCGTAGCTGATCTTCTGCACCATCTGCTGATTGCTGTGAGAGGTTGGCGACTGATTCAGCTGCTGCCATGCTTTGCTCGGCACTAGCAGATAATTCCTCAGAACTAGCTGACACTTGCTCACCAGAATTTTGGGCACCATCTACAACTTCACGAAGTGTCTTGTGCATATTATTTAACCCAATCGAAAGTGTTGTAATTTCATCATGCCCAGTGCTAACAAGCGGCTCACTACGCAAATCACCATCTTCAAATTCTCTCATCCGATTAACAACAGTTGTTAATCGTCGAATAATCGATTTGCTGAAAAAGAAAGTAATGAGGATAGCGATGATAATACTGACTACAATCAAAATAATACTCCAAAGAAGAGTTTTCGTGTACACTTGCTGACTTTCTACTTTAATAGCCTCTGTCAATTCTACGTTTAGCGCCACTAATTCCTCAAAATAATGCATAGCTTCTTCGAACATACCTCTCCCTTCTTTGATTCCTTGTTCAGCATCTCCCCATTGACCTTTTTTCATCAACTGGATATTTTTATTCACTCGCTCATCAAAAATCGCCCAACTATCCTTAAAGTTTGTAAAAACTTCTTTTTCTACCGGCCCCAACCCAATGCTTTCGTATTTCTGAATCCATGTTTTCATTTCTTCTAAGTTATTTGCCGTACCATCCAACGTTTTTGTATCCTCGAATGCTAGACTCGTTACCATCTGGACTCTTGTATTCTCGGAATATTTAGCCATTTCAATAAGATATGTAGAAGGTATTATTCCATCGGTATACATCGTTTCACTATTTTTGTTCAATTGATTGGCTTGAAATAAATTGAACAAGCCCAGTGCTACAAATACAATAATTACGACACCAAACGCAAATAACATTTTCCCGAATAACTTCATTTCAAAATCCCCCGTTCTCTTCTTTCCAATATAAAGTATGTAGAACTGTTTGTGAAAAAATTATTTTAGTAATATAACAGTAAACATTCCTCCCATAATTAGCACCTTTTTTTACTATATACCCTAATTAATATTGTAGTAAACTAAAATACCCCTCTCATACAAATAATATGTATGAAAGGGGTATCTATAAAATTAATGCAGCTTTTCTGATTGGTCTGTAAATGCTAATTGAACAATATAAATAATCATACCTGCTGTAATGAACAAAAAACCCCATCCTAGTATTTTTTGCTCCAATGCCAAATAGTTATTACATAGTTGAATCGGTGAGTCCACGTATAACCAACCCATTAAGCCAAACATCGATATATAATTTAAAAAGATAAAGCTTTGCCCGATAATTTGTAGCTTCCTCCAACTATCTCGAAGGAACAGGCCGGCAAGAGGGAGCCCAACGAATTTAAACAACTCAACATACCAAATCCCTAACGCTTCATCCATTGCCCTTGGCAACATCCAATACATCGTAATGAAGACGACAACTAAAATACCTGGTATGCCATTACCATTCCATTTCGTAAAGAAGGAAGAATATTTTCCGATTATATATTGACCAACAAACCACCCCACCATCAACAATAAAGGGATTTGCACAAGCATATGCGAAATCATAATGGATTCCATTAGAGAAATAACGGGGGGAACCCATAACAGTATATACAAAACAATACCAATGATTGTTTGTTTCATCACTTTATGCCCCACTTCATTTCTTTAATTTCACACTTAGCTAACTTCTGTTTGCTGTGTCGGGCTGCTGACCGATGTTTTATTTCTTCCGAAAATATAACGAACAAAATGAAGAACGAATACCAAAATACCAATGACCACAAATACACCTGTGACTGCTCCTACCTGCGCAGGTCCCATCCATTCTGGAAAATGTGTCGCAAAGCGTCTTGGCGTACTTATCGCACCCGAAACAAGGAATGACACACAGACGCCAAACATCGACAACGCATAGAGGACAAATGCAAACTTATCCAATCCATTCGTTTTCAGTTGGCTATCATTTTTCGCCAGGAAATACATAAAGCCAAACATCATCGCAATCACGCCCAGTCCCATATACATATGGAAATGCCCAGGTACCCATTTCGTATTATGCATGACATGGTTAACGACAATCGCTGAGTCAACAAGAGCTGGAACGACACCAGCCGTCCACCCGAACATCGATAGAAAAATTAACGATGATCCCATATCCCACTTAATACCTGATTTATAGACAATCATCAATGCACCATAAGCTGTAATAATTAAAACAGGTAAACCATTTGCGTACGATAAAATTTGCCCAAGGATTAAAATCCATTTCGGCATCGCACTATCCATAAGAAGATGGTGAGGATAGACAATCATTGTAAAGAGTGTTGACATTGTCCAAGCGATTAAAAATGGTTTATTGGCCTTCCAAGGTCGACCTGTATAGCGAGCTAAAATTTCATAGACTGCAATAACAGCCATATAAATCGTAGCATTAGCGAAAATATGTCCGAATGCATACGTTAAGTTTTTCGCCAGCAACGGGTTAAATGTAAAAGCAGGATTGACAACACTAATCATGTTGACAATGAGTACAGTCGCCCCAGCAGTTAGCGCTGAAATATTAACGATTGTTACCATTGTACTCGCTACAACTGTTACAGGTGGCGCGTCTTTTTCAGCTTTTTTTCCGGAAATGACATCCCAACCAAGCCCCTTGCCAAGGCTACCGTACTTTTTAATAATTGCCCGGCCTGTATCAATATAAAGCAACAGGAAACCAACGCCTAAAACAAGCATTCCCCCTAGATAAAGCAAGGCTCCCGCGGTACCCCAAGCACCTGCTGATAGTGCTGGAAGCGGATACAAGAATGTCCATGCACTGGCATATTCAAATGAAAATATCCCGATGATCGTCATGACAACACCTGTTAAAAATAACACGAGGTTCAGATTGAATATTTTCTTGGATAATTCTACATAGTGACTGAGAAAATACCACATAATTGCAGATGTCGCAAGCGCTGCTGAACCAATCATGGCCGTACCATGTATCGTTAAAAATTGATAAAAAGATGCTGCGGAAAGTTCAATAAGTCCACCTTGCGATGCCAACATTAAGACCCCAAAAATCATCCCTACAATGACAACAACACCCGAGATAATCATTTGCGTCACAACTTTATCGTCTCTCGATTTTAATGGCATATATTTACTAGTAATCGACATTCCTTGTCCACTCCCTTTCTATTTCACTACAATTTGATCCATCATAATATGGTGCGCCAAACCACAATACTCCAAGCAAAGAATTTTATAAGTACCAGGCTCATCAAACGTGATATAGACAACATTCGTATATTCTGGCATCGCTTGCGTCTGCGCTATTAAATTCATCTCTTCATCATAAATACCAAAGCCATGTGTCACATCCGCAGTTGTCACATGAAATTCAATAGACTGGTCAACGTCAAACTCTCTTTCACTAATATTCCAACCAAATTGCAAAGCCTCAACCTCTACAATAATCGGCTCATTGCCCTCGCTGTAGACAGGCTGGTTGAAAGGTAACTCCCTTAGTGTATAAACCATAACGACTATCATTAAAACAACAACAAACGTCCCATACACTTTACGGATTTTGTACCACTTTTTCACGATAGGCTCATAGTCTTGTTTTTGTGTTGACTTGAATGCGACAAAACCAAAGACTGCCGCAATGATTAAAATGAACACTAAACTTACTACCCACGCCACTGTCTGGACCATTGTAAAATCCTCCTTCACATTTTCACATAAAAAACACATTCTATACTGAACGGCTAATGGAGCCCGGTTACCTCTAGTTAACGATTTTTCACATCGTCATACTGTGATAAAAATCACTCGTTTTCCAATTTACTACATTATAATTATGTCTAACAGGTGAACGCGTTTAGAATTTTAGAGCAATTTATATGAGGAAGGGATAAAAAATATGATCAATCTACTCAAACAAACCGTCTACAATCTCTTTTCTGGTTATTTTTCAGTTGTCATGGCAACCGGCGCACTTTCCATTGCCTTACACTTACTTGGCATACATACGATTGCCAAAGGATTATTATATGTCAATATCACCATCTATCTACTGTTATGGATGCTAACAATCCTTCGCCTCGTTTATTATTTCCCGCGTGTGATGAAGGACATCACTAGCCATTCTAATGGTCCCGGTTTCTTTACACTCATTGCAGGAACCTGTGTGTTCGGCAGCCAACTCATTATCATTGCAGAAAACTATCAGCTGGCTAGCTATTTATGGGGATTAGGCATCTTCCTATGGCTAATCATTATGTATGTTTTCTTCACTGCTGTGACTATTCGAGAAAACAAACCCGCTTTGTCAGAAGGGATTAACGGGGCATGGTTAATTGCCGCTGTGGCAACACAATCCATTTCAATACTTGGAACTTTACTAGCAGATCGAATTCAGAATGGACAACAAATCTTACTGTTCATCACTTTATGTATGTTTCTATTAGGCTGTATGCTCTATCTGAATATCATTACGCTCATTTTTTATCGCTTTACCTTTTTGGAACTAAAGCATGCTGCTCTCACCCCACCCTATTGGATTAATATGGGTGCTGTCGCTATTACGACATTAGCCGGTTCAACATTATTACTACACGCCGATAACTGGCCATTTCTTATCGAATTGACACCGTTTATAAAGGGATTCACATTATTTTTCTGGATCACAGGAACATGGTGGATTCCATTGCTATTCACCTTAATGATTTGGCGCCATCTCTATCACCGCTACCCTTTAAAATATGATCCACAATTTTGGGGCATGGCCTTCCCACTTGCCATGTACACAACAAGCACATTCCAACTATCCAAAGCCTTACAACTACCTTTTTTACTTATCATTCCACGCATCATGGTATTCGTAGCCATTCTAGCTTGGTTAGCCATTTTTTCCGGCATGCTCCATCACCTCTACCACAGCTTTATGAAGTACCGTGTTGAACATAAATAAAAAAAATGCCTACGCATATGTGTAGGCATTACATGTTTCACAACGGAAACACAAGCGGTATTGCAATCATCATTACAATGAACATGATAACCTGCAATGGAACGCCGACTTTCACAAAATCAAAAAACTTATAGCCACCCGCCGTCATGACAAGCGCATTCGTCGGAGAAGCAACAGGCGTAGCAAATGCCATACTAGATGCAACAGCCACTGCGATTAAAAATGTATACGGGCTAGCATCTAAACTAATCGCAGCATTCATCGCAATCGGTGCAAATAACACAGCCGTCGCCGTATTACTAATAAATTGCCCAAACACCATCGTGATAAAATAAATCCCTGCGAGTACACCAATCGCCCCAAAACCACCGAGCATATGAATAATCCCTTCGGATAACATCAACATACCACCCGTTTTTTCCAATGCTGTCGCCATAGGCAGCATCGCCGCAATGAGCACAATGCTTTCCCAGTTAATTTTACCGTACGCATCATCCATATTGCGGACACACCCTGTCACAATCATCAATACAGCCCCGATTAACACCGAAATAACCGCCGGGAACACTTCAAAAATCATCAATAATACCATCAACAGCATAATACCACCTGCAACCGGCGCTTTCCCATTTGCCGCGGCCATACTGGCGTGTTCTTTCGGCTGCCCAACAACGACAACATCTTTTGTTTCTCTTGCCAGCAATTCAATTTCATCCCACGAACCTTGCACGAGTAACGCATCCCCAAAGCGCAAACGTTCCTTCGACATTTCTTTTAACACATATTCTCCACGACGATTAATGCCCAAAATATTTAAATTGTATTTCTCTCGGAAACTAATACCCCGAACCGTTTCACCAATTAAACTAGAATGAGGCGTCAACAGCACTTCTGCAATACCAAACTGCTTAGACACTAACTCATCTGCTTCTGACTCTTCTTCTTCAATCACTAGTAAAAAATCCGCTACAAACTTTTCCATACTGCTCCATGAACCCTGAATTCGTAAAATATCCTTCGCCTGAATAACACTCGTCGGACCCGCCATTTCCTGATACGTCATCGGCAACAAATGGATGCCTTCCGTCGATTTCCGCTCAATGGTTAAAATACATAATTGGTAGGCTCCCGGAATCTTTAATTGCGCCAGCCGCTTGCCAATCATTTCCGAATCGTCCGGCACGCTCACGCGGAATAAATTGCCGCCTAATTGATAGTCAGAAGCCAGCTGTTTTGGCGACAGCTGATGCTCGTCCTTCGAATTATTTCTCCGTTTTTCATTCGGCAATAAAATATTGCGAACGGCATATAAATAAATGATTCCTACAACAACACCGATAATCCCAATTGGTGTAATCTCAAAAAATCCTAACTTATTAAAGCCATTGTCTACCAATTGTTGGCTAACAATTAAGTTCGGTGGTGAGGCAATCAGCGTCAACAAGCCCGAAAAACTCGCCATATATGATAGAGGTATTAAAAACTTCGATGGACTGCTTTTCATACTAATCGCTACACTGACAACAATCGGCAGCATTAACGCAACCGTCCCTGTATTGCTCATGAAAGCTCCTACAACTGCTACAATAACGAGCAACAGAATGAATAATTTCTTCTCGCTATCCCCTGATGAACGCAACAGTACATTCCCCGCTATTTGGGCCAATCCCGTTCGTAAAATACCTGCCCCCACGATAAATAAACCCGCAATCATAATGACGACAGAGTTGGAGAAGCCAACGAGTGCTTCAGTCGCATCTAAAATACCTGTTAGAACGAATGCCAATAACGCCAGCACAGCGACAAGATCCGCGCGGACGCGATTGCTCATGAATAAAATAATGCTAATCCCTAAAATGATAAATGTGATGATTAGTTGCAATGAACTCGAATCCTTTCTATTTGTGACCGGCATAAGGGAGATTATGAACATCTTGAGCCCTGTTATGCTCGGCATGAATAAATTATGACCGCCACGGCCCATATTATGCTCGACTTATATAGTAATTGTATACCAGCAACAAAAAAAGTGCTTCCAACAACAGCACTTTTCTGTGAACTTATTCTTTATGTATCGCTAACCAAGGACGCCCGTCTTCCCAACGAATTGCGACGGGAACTTGATAGGTTGTCGAAAGATAGTCATCCGTCAACACGTCCTGCTTCGGCCCAGCCGCCACAATCTCACCATCTTTTAATAGAAGTACATGCGTCATCGCCTCCACCAGCTCTTCAATATGATGCGTGACATAAATGATATGACAGCCATTTTGTACGACTCCCTCTAAAGCACTAAGAAATTGTTCACGCGACAAGATGTCCAAGCCCGAACACGGTTCATCCAAAATAAGCATTTCTGGGTCACTCATTAAAGAACGTGCAATGAGCACTCTTCTTTTCTCCCCTTCAGACAACAGATGATAAGGCTTGCCCTTTAAAAAAGCTAACCGTAAACTTTCCAGCAATACATCCGCCTTATCCCAATCCTCCTGCACTACTTGCTCATAGATTCCAAAACTCGCAAATTTACCGCTAACGACTACTCGCTCCACCGTTTCACGATTAAAAAAATCCGCAAAACGCTCCAATGAACTACTGACAAAGCCGATCTTCTTCCGCAGCTCTGGTAAACTCGTTCGACCAAATCGATTGCCCAGCACAGCCACTTCTCCTGATGACGGAAAATGGTAGCCCGACACAATATTAAGCAAAGACGTCTTCCCAGAACCATTCAGACCAAGTATGCCCCAATGCTCGTTCGGCTGAATAGTCCAATTGATATTGTTCAAAATCTCTTTATTCCCTCTATGCCATGCAACCTCTTTCAACGTAACAATTTCTTTCATTTCAAAAATCCCCTTTAAATAATCAGATAACTATGATAATAGCATTATTTGGGTTGTTTGAACACTAGTACTGTGCGAAATACTATATTTATGGGAAACCCGACGTTGCGCGCAGAATGACCCGCGTTGCGCGCGGAATAACCCGCGTTGCACGCGGGATGACCCACATTGCGCGCGGGATGACTCACATTGCGCGCGGGATGACCCACATTGCGCGCGGGATGACCCACATTGCGCGCGGGATGACCCACATTGCGCGCGGGATGACCCACATTGCGCGCGGGATGACCCACATTGCGCGCAGAATGACCTGCGTTGCGCGCGGGATGACCTGCGTTGCGCGCGGGATGACCTGCGTTGCGCGCGGAATGACCCGCGTTGCGCGCGGAATGACCCGCGTTGCGCGCAGAATAACCCGCGTTGCGCGCAGAATAACCCGCGTTGCGCGCGCAATGACCCACGTTGTGCGCAGAATGACCCGCGTTGTGCGCGGGATGACCCACATTGCGCGCGGGATGACCCACATTGCGCGCGGGATGACCCACATTGCGCGCGGGATGACCCACATTGCGCGCGGAATGACCCGCGTTGCGCGTGGAATGACCTGCGTTGCGCGCGGGATGACCCGCATTGCGCGCGGGATGACACACATTGCGCGCGGGATGACCCGCGTTGCGCGCAGAATGACCGCGTTGCGCGCGGAATAACCCGCGTTGCGCGCGCAATGACCCGCGTTGCGCGCGCAATGACCCGCGTTGCGCGCAGAATGACCCGCGTTGCGCGCAGAATGACCCGCGTTGCGCGCGGGATGACCCGCGTTGCGCGCGGGATGACCCGCGTTGCGCGCGGAATGACCTGCGTTGCGCGCGGAATGACCTGCGTTGCGCGCGGGATGACCTGCGTTGCGCGCAGAATGACCTGCGTTGCGCGCGGAATGACACACATTGCGCGCGGAATGACACACATTGCGCGCGGAATGACCTGCGTTGCGCGCGGGATGACCCGCGTTGCGCGCGGGATGACCCGCGTTGCGCGCGGAATGACCCGCGTTGCGCGCAGAATAACCCGCGTTGCGCGCAGAATAACCCGCGTTGCGCGCAGAATAACCCGCGTTGCGCGCGCAATGACCCACGTTGTGCGCAGAATGACCCGCGTTGCGCGCAGGATGACCCACATTGCGCGCGGGATGACCCACATTGCGCGCGGGATGACCCACATTGCGCGCGGGATGACCCACATTGCGCGCGGGATGACCCACATTGCGCGCGGGATGACCTGCGTTGCGCGCCGCACGATGACAGATGTTAATCAAACAATGCAAAACTAGATAACTTCCTATCATAAAAAAACCACAAGAACCCGCTACTTGGCCTTGCAGTTTTCATCATTTAGTTATTCACATTGAATACAGCAATATTTCCAATATACTCAGTATTTCTCACTGTCGTAATATATGCCGTTTTAGAATCCTCACTCCAATGACCTGAATAAGTAATGACTGAATATAAATCAGCATTTTCCATAATCCGCACACTATTGGCCAATTGCCCATCCACGAGCTCTGCCATATAAACATTCGTTTTAAAATCATCTTCAATCTGCACAGGTGTATCAAAAAGGATTTTACTCTCGTCAGGAGATAAGTTATAAAACGGTACCCATATTCCCTCCTTACTTTTCCCACCCGACACAAGTAGCTGCACATCCCACGTTTCTTTATCCCAATAAAAAACCCCTGTCTTCCCACCATACGTACCGTTGAAAATGACAGAACCATTTTGCAATATATCAAAATTGGTAAATGAAGTGTCTTTTCCTGACGGGGTTACTAAAGTATTATATCCTTGCGCATTCAATTGATAAATACCAAAACCTGCTTCTTCGGAACGCGCCGTAATAAAGACTTCATCCTTCACTTTTTTAGAAAGAGATATTTCTCCCATGTCATATCCCCTTAAATCCCAAGTAGCCATCTTATTTGTGTCAACATCGATAAGACTTACAATGTCTGTCTCGTAATCGAAATGGACCAATGCATTCCCTTCATCATTGGTAAAGCCGTATTCCGAGTAATCTGGTTTTTTCATTGATTCATTTCCAAGTAATATCCTCTTGCCAGTTTGTAAATCGTGTACGAAAACCTCCTCACCTTGAAATGAAAGAGCTCGTTTGCCATCATTCGAAATTGAAATAACTTCTCGATTAACAAGTTTCTTCTCCACCCCGGTGTCTAGATTCAGTGAATAGAGTCCGCCATTTTCGTTAAAGTAAATTTCCTTACCAAAAAACTCCTTATGCAATGTAGAGTTTTTAATATTCCGCCCGACTTCAATATCCTGCTGTCGGGATACCTCCAAACTACTGTCCGCCAACGAACTTTCCAGCTGAACGTCCTCATTAATTACAATCGTTTCTTGTATTTCCACACTCCCTTGCGCTGAACAGCCCGCAACTGTCAAACTAGCTAGAGCAACCCAGACTAACCTATTCCTTTTTTTATTCATCATGCATTCCTCCTCATCATGTGTACATGTATAGAATACACAGGACATATTGCCAACCTAGCAGTAGATGTTGCCGTTTTATTTCCAATCGAACAACAAAGGGCTTGATGTGTATAATTTCTGCGCTCTTTGCTGAAAGTATCAGCATTTTGGAAGTAGTTATTGGCGAATTACGCCTATTTATTGGCGTTCTAACCCGATTTATTGGCACTTATACATGTTTTATTGGCGCTCCGATACAAGTTATTGGCGAATCATGACTTTTCTACCATAGGAAGCACAATTGAAACCACCACTCGCCCATCATCATAATCAAAAGCAATCGTCCCATCATGCTGACTCACAATTTGCTGGCATATAGACAATCCAAGTCCACTGCTGCCCTCCCCTTTCGTATGAATAAAAGGTTCGAAAGCATTATCCACGATTCGATCAGGGACAGGAGGACTGTCATTTGTCACCGTGATATTACCATCCTTCATGACAACAACAATCCGCGCACCACTTACGCCATATTTAATAGCATTATCCAACACATTACTAAACACCTGCCGCAATTCGTCGCGATTGCCATCGACAATAAAACCCTCACCCGTCACATCGATTGCTATCTGACGCTGCCCTGCTTTCAATGCCATATCCTCACTAACGGACAGGATCAGTGGCAATAATTGAATTGCTTCTCTCTTTTTCAAACTAGGCGTCATCTCGCGTTTCGCTAGCTCTATTAGCTCAATAACCATTCGATTGAGACGCTCACTTTCCAATCTAATTTTACCAGTTGCCTTCCGTAAAAATACCGGATCATCAAAGTCTTCTTCCCCAATAATTTGCGCATAACCAGAAATCGTCGCAAGGGGAGTTTTTAATTCATGCGTAACATTATTAAAAAAGGCCGTTCGACTCTTTTCAGCTTGTACAACCCTGTCTTTTTCCTGCTCAAGCATTTTCATTTGTCGCTGGATATTTTGCTGCATGTCATTAAAACTCATCGCTAACACTTCCAGCTCATCCTTTGTTTTCACATGCACATCAACACCATAATTCCCCGCGGCCACTTTCTTCGTCGCAGCCGTCAACCGCAGTAGCGGCCTAATAATTTGTCTCGTCAATAAAGTCGAAATGATAAAAACACCCGCGAATAAACAAATGACTAGTACCCTAAAACTCGTTAATACCTTGTCATTCGCTGTGAATAAATTCGTAGAATCTCCTGTAAAACGCAAAACGCCATAAAATTGGTCATGCAAATAAAGAGGATAGGAAAAATAAACTAAATTACCATCTGGTACATCCACGCGTGTAAATGCCGCTTGATTATTAAAAGCCGCTATTAATTCAGGATTCGGATTGCCCTCTAAATTCATTTGATAGGCTTGATTTTCAGCTAATAAAGGCTTTTCCATCGCAATCGCTTCATATAAAAAAAGGCCTTCCGAGTCATATAACGCTACATTTTGAGTATGTAGCCTACTTAATTCTTGTGCAATTGTGCCTCCATACTCTTTAAACAAATCAGCTTGCGGGGGATGAATCAAGGCGAATTGTTTAATATGCTCTCTCGTCGTATGTTGAAGTTTTGTCACTTCATTCGCAATCATGACCTGACTGTTTTTTCCCAAGGAATCCTTCATCACCTGATCGACAATGAGCGCAGCCAATGTGAATAAAATCAGATAACCGACGATGAATTTCTTTTGAATGGTCCATTTCATCGGTTCACATCCCCCTCATTTTATAGCCAACACCAAATACGGTTTCAATAATGGAGGAGCCTAGCTTCTTTCGCAGCCGCTGCACATGAACATCGACTGTGCGGGCATCTCCGTCATAATCAAAATCCCAAACTGTATCAAGTATTTCCTCACGAGAAAACACTTGATTTTTATGCTGCGCAAATAATAATAGCAATTCATATTCCTTCGGTTTTAGCGCAATCTGTTCCTCTGCCTTCCAGACAGTGTGTGAACGAGGTTCAATGCGTACTACGTCGTTTATAGATAAATAAGATCTGGAAGCAGTTTTTTGGCGACGTAATAATGCTTTAATACGTGCAGCCACTTCCCGCACGTCAAACGGCTTCGTCATATAATCATCTGCGCCGAGTTCAAGACCCAATACCTTATCGACAATATCATCCCTTGCAGTCAGCATAAGAATCGGCACGGTACTTGTTGCCGTCAGCAGTTTACAAATATCAAAGCCAGTCATATCTGGCAGCATCAAGTCCAAAATCACAACATCCGGACTAATCCCTTTGAACAAACGCAATCCCTCTTGTCCCGTCGCAGTGCCATGCACACGATAGCCTTCCTTGCGCAAGGAGTAAGCGAGTATATCGAGAATGGATTCTTCATCTTCTATAATTAATATCGTTTGAACTTTTATCATACATTTCAACTCCTTGCTTCCCTTTATTCTACTAGAAAGTTATTGCCAAGTTGTTGCTAGTTGAATAAAAGCTGTTTCAATAGGTCCCCGCCACTTCATTTGCTATACTTATCAAGGTAAATACTTATCGACAAAGGAGCAAATCACATGCAAAATCTAACAGGTAAAACGGCGTTAATCACTGGAGCAGGTAGAGGTATTGGCCGTGCTACGGCAATTGCATTTGCTAAAGAAGGCATCCATGTAGGACTTGTAGGCAGAACAGCTGCTCACCTTGAAGAAGTGGGGAAAGAACTTAGCCAATACGGAGTAAATGTCACGATGGCGACTGCTGATGTATCGGATAATGAATCCGTCATTGCAGCAGTGGAGCATGTCAAAGCTGAACTAGGTCCCATTGATATTTTGATTAACAATGCTGGTATCGGCAAGTTCGGTAAATTCCTTGAGCTATCTCCAGAGGAATTCAAAAACATTATCGACGTCAACTTAATGGGCGTTTACTATGTCACAAGAGCTGTGCTTCCTGAAATGATCGAAAGACAAGCGGGAGACATCATTAATATTTCATCAACAGCTGGCCAAAAAGGCGCACCAGTCACTAGTGCTTACAGTGCATCGAAATTCGGCGTTCTTGGTCTGACAGAATCCCTTATGCTCGAAGTAAGAAAGCATAATATCCGTGTCAGCGCATTAACACCAAGCACAGTGGCGACTGATTTGGCGTTTGCTGAAAATCTGACAGACGGCAATCCCGACAAAGTTATGCAGCCGGAAGATTTAGCTGAAGTGATGGTTATGCAATTGAAATTGCATCCACGTATTTTAGTGAAATCAGCTGGATTATGGTCGACAAATCCTTAATATAACCTATGTAAAAAGCCTTCCAAGGAAATTCCCTGGAAGGCCTTTGTTTTTCAATCAATAATAAGGAGAAATCAGAATATACACCAGCACACCCGTAAAGCTAACATACAGCCAAATCGGCATTGTCCAGCGTGCGATTTTCTTATGACGGGCATTTTCCCGATTCCATGCACGCGCCACACTCGTCAGCGCAAGTGGTACGATTGCTGCCGCCAAAATGATATGCGTGATGAGGATAAAGTAATAAAATCCTGCCATGAGACCTTCTCCTCCATAAGGTGTGGAAGGTGCCAAGTAATGATACGTAACATACGTGAGCAAGAACAGAAATGTCGTTGAAAATGCTGCGTAAATAAAGCGCTGATGCACGGTGACATTACGCTTCAAAATGGCAATGAGTGCGCACACTAAAAAAACAAAGGTAAAACTGTTCAAAATCGCGTTCGTCAATGGTAAAATCGTCAGATCAAATGCGTCAAAGTTTTTCTCTCCACGCATTCCCGATAACGCTCCAATTGCACCAATTAAAATGACGGATAGAGCAATAATAAACGGCTTATAATTGCGTTTTTTAAACGGCTTGTTGAAACTAGTATTCATAAATGATTCACTCCAATAGGATTTTAAATTACTGCTTAGAAAAGTCTACCACACCATCATCTAAAAAAACGTTTCAAACATGGAAGTTCATCAATCTGTCAATAAAAGATGACCTATATATTGTACATGAAAAATAAGTAGAATGGGCAATAGGAGTACATATATTTCGACGATTTTCATTAAAATGATAAAGGTGGTGGATTGTATGAAAAAGTTTCATCTTAAAAGAATTTATGAACCATATGAACTGGAGGATGGTCATCGAGTATTAGTGGACAGACTGTGGCCGCGTGGAATTTCGAAGGAGCATGCTCATTTGGCAGATTGGGCAAAAGATATTGCGCCGAGCAGTGAATTGCGAACATGGTTTGGTCATGATCCTGATAAATTTCTAGGCTTCAAAGAAAAATATCTCCATGAACTTCGTACGGATTATATCAAAGTCAACAAAGTAGCTGAATTACGCAGACTTGCTGACACAATGACCGTAACACTTATCTTCGCTGCCAAAGATCCTGTTCACAATCATACTGTCATTCTGAAAGAAGAATTAGAGCAGAAAAATGAATAACGCTGGACTTTCATCATAAAAGCCCAGCACATTCCTACCTATCACCGCTGCCCAGAATAACTACCAGACTTGCCATTTTTCATCGGCAATTGTTTGATTGCAAAAGGAACCAACCTCCCCTTTTCCTTATCCAAGGTTCCCATAAAGATATAAGACTCTGCCACAATTACAAACAACAACGTTCCCACAGCGACATGCAGCATCGCCCAGACGATATCAATCGCTGTCAAAATCGTTAAAATCCCTAATACAACTTGAACCGCAATTGTCACAGAAACAAAGCTAAATCGCTTTTGTAATGAAGCGCCCCATCCTTTTGCAAAAGACCAATACGTTAGTAACAAGCTATAGACAGCTAAAAAGACTCCTAACAGACGATGTGTCGTTTGAACAAATTCAGGGCCCGTACTCGGCAAAACCGAATCACCACATGTCGCCCAACCGCAACTCATCCCGATAAAATCATGCTTCACATAAGCACCTACAAAAAGAACGACAAGGACTAAACCTAGTAATACTTTGATATGCCTAGTTATTTTCCTCTGCTGCTGATTGCTAAGCCTCACACTGTGAATAACCATTCGCTTCGTCGATTGTCGCCATATGACTATTACACAGGCAAGATACAGCATCGCTATGATTAAATGCACTGCGATAATAAACGTCGGCAGGTGAAACCATACGATAACAGCACCCATTACTACTTGAAAAATAAGTAAACCTCCCATCCAATTTGCTGCCGTCCGAACGGAGGAACTCATCTTGGCACGTTTCACTTTAACAAATAGAATAATAGTTAACACACCAAGAACTGCCCCTATAACCCGATGCGCAAACTCAATCAGCGTATCCCCCTGCAAAGTCGGAATCACTTCCCCATTACATAAAGGCCATTCTGGTCCACAGCCCAGACCCGATTGTGACGATGCCACATATCCCCCAAACACAATTAACCCAAAAGTGATAAGCGCAACTACAAAAGATAACCGTTTAATCGACAAATTCATTCCCCCATTTTACTAGATTTCCAAAAATAATATCCAACCTTCAATATTGCCAATAATCTTTCGAATTATAAGTGATATATATGAAGTTTTTAAGTAGTTTTACAATTAATGATGCGCGTTTTATTATAATATAATGTCTAGTGATTACTGTTTCCTTTAGGTGTATAATTCCCCCCTTCATCGGTTAGATTAATAACAAAATCTGCTGAAAGGATGAGCAACTTGAAAACAAAATGGAGGATACTAATCATCATCCTACTAGCTTGCCTATTCGTCATCAGTGCTTGCAGTGATAAAAATATCGTCAAGGACAAACACGAGGAGGATGAAAAACCATCTCTTGGTGAACAATACGGCTTTACTTCTTTTGATATAGCGATTGATACGAAGGATAAGAAAGAAGCAGTAATTGCCAACTACGAGGAAAAACCCGATAAGACTGAGGCGATGTACGAGAATAAAATGGAGGACGCTTACTTGCACGGTGACCAAGCGATGGACAAACTCGACGGAATCTTCCAAGAGATGGAACTGGATCCCGATACAGATGACGAGGATTTGATCAAGCAAACGGCGGAAGCATTCGAGGTTCTAGATTATAAAACGTTGAAATTGAAAGTAACATTTAAAGGTCATGATACTAAAGAGTTAATGATGACAAAGTAAAAATAGAATGCATAATGGGAAACAGCAAAGTAGGATGATTCTTTAGTAAATGAATGCCTTGTATTTTGTATATCGGCAATCTGTTCATTAATTTGTAATATTTAGGGATAGCGCAATTTAATAATTGCGCTATAATTTTGGAGAATACAACAGGAGCGGCTATTTTTTTTTACTGTTCATGTGAAAATCTTCACAAACTTTTCATAACTTCTTCACACCTTATAACATAAAGCGATCTAATAAAGGCAGCTGGAGCCGATTCAACAGTATTCCTAATTACAACTTAAAAGATAAAAAGCTGGAGGGTAATGAGATGAAGGAAACAATCGCTACGTTTAGTGATATGGCCGTTTCTAAAATTAATTTATTGAACTCGAGTAAAGCTAGATACTTCACTGTGACAATGATGGCGGGATTTTTCGTTGGATTAGGGGTTGTTCTAATTTATACAATCGGTGGGATGCTCGAGCCATCTAGTTTTGCTAGTACAAAGCTTGTCATGGGCATGGCGTTCGGCGTTGCTCTTAGCCTTGTCCTCATGGCTGGGGCCGACCTTTTTACGAGTAATAATATGATTATGACCATTGGTACCTTGATGAAAAAAACAACTACATATGACACTTTTAAAGTATGGACCTTTAGTTATATCGGCAACTTTGCCGGCTCTATTGTCGTTGCTACGTTATTTTTCTATTCCGGATTGGCTTCTGGTGCGACAGCTAATTTCATCACAACAGTAGCTAGCGATAAGATGAATACGCCATTCATGGAGTTGTTTGTCCGTGGGATTCTTTGTAATATTCTTGTCTGTCTAGCTGCCTGGTGCTCTGTCAAATTAAAAGATGAAACCGCGAAACTCATTATGATTTTCTGGTGCTTATTTACCTTCATCACATCAGGTTTCGAACACAGTATCGCCAATATGACTTTGTTATCTATTTCACTCATGGTTCCCCACCCTGAAACCGTTTCGATGGCAGGATTAGTATCAAACTTAGTACCTGTCACAATCGGCAATATCATTGGTGGTGCCTTATTCATTGGGGCGGCTTATTGGTATGGCAATACTAACAGACCAATTAGGATTCTTTCATAAAGGGCGACAAACATGCAAACATCCCTCGATTAACATTCAAATCGAGGGGTTTTGCATAAACTATTTGAATAATGGAAAGCCGATTTGTAATTCCTACATTAATTGTATCCTTCCCGCATATCAATTATTCAAATACCCCACTTCTAAGTAGTGTAAAGTCGACTTTGACATTGACTTTCATTTCTTTGTACAACTCTTGCCATTTCTCTTCTGTCAGTTCAGAATGACGTACAGAGCTTCTGTAAAATTCACCATATCCAAAAACATCCGAACCAATTTCTTGGCAATAAGTAACTACCCTTAATATTTCATTCTCTAACTTCTTACCAATTGCATCTTCGAATTTTTCCAGGTTTTCTTGGCTTGTCGTATCGATGCTCGGCTTTATTTCTAATAATCTTGCATGTACTTTAAAATGTAGATCAAATTCGGGCGTTGTTTGGTTCACTAACTTCACATCTTTATGCGTTTTAATTGGATCTAACACCAAAATAATTTCTTCAGGTGAGCCCTCTACTAACGAAGAAGGAAAATCATCCCCTTTAATTTTTATTTCAATTATCCCATTTTCATAATCATCCCGACTTAGCTTCACGAAAAAACTATCCTCAACAGCAAGTTTTCCTATCATTTTGTCTTTCCTAAATAAAGCTATACCAGAAATCGCTACAAGCTCATCATCTCTTTTTATAATCGGCATGGCAATGTCCCTACCTATGGAATAATAATCATACGCTATTTCATGAAGTGTAGATGAAACCACTTGCTCACTTTTAATGTTTTGATCTAACAGCTTATAAACATGTTCGCCAATTTCATCAATCTCTGGGTATTGATATTCAAGTAACGGCCTCGTCTCGCCCTCTACAACTGCCAAAAGCATCCCCTCACTTATTGTATGATTTTTCATAAGGGTATCAATATAATGACCTATGCCGCCTTTGGCAAACTCTTCACCGAATAAAGTCCCCCTCAATTGTCCTGACATTAATTTTTCGGCTGCCCTGAGATTGATCTTCGCCCGTGTCCCTTGACTTGTTGAATTTTCGGTTGTAATAATTGCAACTTTACTTTGTAATTCTGTACCCACTTGACGAACAACTGCTGTAGTCTCCACGCTTTCTTCTTTCCCTATATCATAGCCTACCAAGGTGACTAAACTCACTCGTTCAAGGATTTTTGTTTCTATACATCCGACTAAGCTAACGCAGAGTACTAGCAGTACTATAAAAAAATAAATTTTCTTCATTCACTTTGCTCCTTATGTGATTTGAATTTATTTTTTATCGCAGCTATTACGTATAACATGATGGGGTAAACAAAAACAATATAAAATGCCACCTGGTTAAAGTAATCATTAAACGTATTTATTTGTGTTCGAGTTTTAAAGGTTAAGCTAATAATGAAGACGATTAACGAGAATATCCAGACGAATTTATTTGCACTTATCCTTACCATGCGTCTGATTCCACGAAAAGCAGACCATACAAATAGACAAAGATTCGGTAAAATGAGTAACATCCAAAAACAAACGACTATATACTCAACACGTTCTATGAACGGTAGCTTAACAATACTGAATAAAGACAAAGTTGCCCATATCGTTTTAGTTAATTGTTCCCCGCTGAAATACGTTAGCGACACCAGCATAGCAGCAAGATAAATCAACGTCGTCACGAACAAACCAAGATGAATATGTTTTTTTGCATTCTCCTTATCCTTTACAAAAGGATAAATCACATATATTATCTCAAATCCTATAATCGTAAACGTCATGGACTTTATCCCTTTCAATATTTCGCTCATATTAGCCTCGAAAACAGGAAGAAGATTCCGAGGTTCCATAAACTTGAGTGGAGCAGCCAATAGAGGGAAAAGCCATATAACAAGTACAATACTAAAAAAGGAAATACCTACAATTACCCGCAGCCCTCCCGTAAACGTATAAATCACAATTAACAGCAATGTGCCAGCAAGAAACCAGGTACCTAAGTCTGGAAAAACCCATGTCTGAACAACTTCAATATAGTTTCTCAACACTGTAAAAAATGCACCTGAACAATACATAATATAAAGTATATTGAAGAAATTCCCCATCCATTTACCGAATACATCTTGATGAATACCATATAGATCATTTGAACCATATATTTGTAATGTTTTAATCATGAAAAAAGCGATGATATGAGTAGCGAGACCTGCAAGAAGTACAGAAATCCATGCATCTTGTTTGGCATCCCCGTATATAATCCGCTGAAAACCGTGTAGCCCAACCCCAATCTGAACTGATTGAACGATAAAAAAAAGTAAAAAAGCGTTAATCGTATCAGTTGGACTAAGTTGTATAGAGCTTTTCACTCATTTCACCTTCTGTTCATTTTTTTCAGGATTTATAGGTTCGGGTTCATATTTATCCTGGTCTTCCGGCCTTGTATTTGAAGGTCTCTTAAATGTAAATGGCAAAGGCAATCTGACAAGACTATCCCGCCAATCAATTAGTCGAGGAGGATAAAAAGGCGCTGTATAGGGGGATCCCAAACTTGTTTGACGCAAAAGGTGGATCAGAATAAAACAAAAACCCAGCATAATGCCATAAAATCCCCAAAATCCTGCTAATAGTATTAACGGGAACCGAATGATTCTAATGACATTACCCATCATATAACTTGGGGTTGTGAAGGACGACAACGCCCCTAAAGCAACAATAATAATTAAAATATTGCTCGTAATCCCTGCTTGCACCGCTGCCGTTCCAATGACGATACCGCCAACAATACCAATGGTTTGACCTACCTTTGTCGGCAATCTGACTCCAGCTTCTCTAAGCAACTCAATAATAAGCTCTATAAGCAGCGCCTCTAATAAAGGTGGGAAAGGAACCAAGGCTCTAGATTCACTCAGGGGAACTACGAGTGTTTCCGGAATGACTTCATAATGAAATGTTAAAGCCGCTACATATAATGGGGTTAAAAATACAGATAGGACGACTGCACTGAATCTTAATAACCGGACAAATGAAGCAATCTGCCAGCGAAGATTTAAATCTTCCTGACTTTGGAAGAACTCAATAAATGAGTGCGGGCAAACGAGCGCAAAAGAACTTCCATCTACGATGACTCCCAATTTACCGTTCAGTAGTTCAGCACAAAACTTGTCCGGTCTTTCCGTTAGTAACATCTGTGGAAAAATCGATAAAGTGTTGTCATTTATCAAATGCTCCAGAATCGCACTATCTAATACAGAATCAACATTAAGATTGGTAATCCTTTGTCGTAGCGTGTTCACCATTTCTTCGGAAGCAACGCCTTTAATGTATAACATTGCAACTGTTGTTTTCGATTGTTTGCCAAGTTCTATTTTTTCATTGCAGAGGTTTCGATTTTTTATATACCTACGAATCAAGGATACACTCGTTGACAGGCTTTCATTGAATGCGACTTGCGCACCGATTACCTGAGATTCATTTTCTGGTGCCGATAAAGCCCGCGATTCATTGGTAGGGATATTTGCTAATACAACTTGCGAGTACCCCTCAACATGAATAAGTACGCTTCCATCCATCATGGCAGCAATAGTATCATCTAAGTTAGACGATAATTTGACCTGAGCGATTGTTAGGATTGATAGGATACTTTCTGGTGAGACATCCTTTCCTGTAAATAAATCCTGGATAATATGTTTTTTTAGTACTTCACCATCCACTAATGTGTCTATATAAATGAGCGTTAGATTCGGTGGTATTGATTTAATATTTAAATCAGATGAGTGATGAACAGCATTACTCACCATCTGAATGAAATCATTCTTTGAAATGGGAACTGCGCTTTCCCCGTTTTCTTCACTTGCTTTATTCTTTTCACCTGCTACTCCAGACTGTTCTTTTATGAAAGTCGAATTAAATCTTTTGCGAAACACATTCTTCACCCCATTACTAACTTTGTTTCTAAAATTGACTTAAAAAGAACAATCTATACCCTCATCTGAAATTCAATGCGTCCCATATACCATTTACAATCAATACCTATAGCTAACTTTTCCCCTGTTCCCAAACAATATTCAGCCACACAAGAAAACCGATCCATCGAACTGGATCGGTTTTCTTGTTAATTATCAATTACGCCTTGGCGTAATTGTGTCCGGAGGCTTTATCTGAATTCAGATAGACCAAGTGAAACATACTTTACTTCTACATATTCGTCGATGCCATGATGGCCACCTTCACGACCTAGGCCACTTTGTTTAAAGCCGCCAAACGGAGCTTGTGGTGTCGAGGGCAGTCCGTCATTCAAACCAATAATACCGTATTCCAGTTTCTCAGTTATTCGGATGCCTCGCGTAATATTTTCGGTAAAGACATAAGCTGCCAGCCCATAAATCGAATCGTTAGCCCGACTGATCGCTTCCTCTTCCGTCACAAACGTGCTAATGGGCAATACGGGACCGAATGTTTCCTCCTGCATACAAACCATATCATCTGTGACGTTTGTCAAAATCGTTGGTTCAAAGAATAGGCCACCTTTCCCAGTGCCACCTAGTGCAACGGCTGCCCCTTTTCCTTGTGCATCATCCACATGCTGTCGTACTTTTTCAACCGCAGAAGTATCAATAAGTGGACCAATATCCACACCTGCATCCAATCCATTACCAACCTTCAGCTGCTTCGCCGCCTCAACAAGTTTTTCAGTAAATCGCCCTGCAATCGATTCATGCACATAAACACGATTAATACAGACACAGGTTTGCCCTGCATTACGGAATTTCGCCGCCAACACCCCCTCTACTGCCTTGTCCATATCACAATCTTCCATAATAATCGCCGGCGCATGTCCACCTAGTTCCAGCGATACTTTTTTCATCGTTTCCGCCGCACCTTGCATTAAAGTCTTGCCCACTTCTGTCGATCCCGTAAACGTTAGTTTGCGGACACGCGTATCCTGTAGCCAAGCTTCTCCGATTGCTTTGGAATCCCCCGTCACAATATTAACGACCCCATCTGGAATACCGGCCTGTTTCGCCAGTTGAACTAATTTGATAGCCGTAAGTGGCGTTTGCCCCGCCGGCTTAATGACAACCGTACAACCCGCTGCCAATGCCGGCCCCACTTTCCGCGTAATCATCGCCGCCGGGAAATTCCACGGCGTAATGACTGCCGCTACCCCCACAGGCTGTTTATGAACAAAAAGACGCTTGTTCTGCTTTGTAGCGGGTATGATTTCTCCGTAAATCCGCTTGCCTTCCTCTGCATACCAAGCCATAAACCCATTGGCATAATTGATTTCCCCACGCGCCTCAGAAAGCGGCTTCCCTTGTTCTTGCGTCATCGTCGTCGCCAAGTCTTCCGTCTGCTGCTTAATCAATTCATACCAGTTGCGAATCAATTCACTGCGCTCATAAGCCGACAAACTTGACCACTCTCCAAATGCTCCGTAAGCAGCATCTACAGCTAAAATCGCTTCTTGGCTACTCCCTCTCGGAACAGTCGCAAATACTTGTCCTGTCGCCGGGTTACTTACTTCGATGACTGGTAGTTCATGGCCAATTTCTTCACCGTTGATGATCATGTGATAGGTTTTCAAATCAAATCTCTCCTCATCTCAATCCGGCTCGGTGACAACACCATCAAATGCAGATTGATAGATTTTCCTTATATCGCCCTCATGTAACGGCAAAGGACTTCTTCCTAGTATACGCTTTTGCTTCACACCGTCTGAAGTCAACTGCTCAAGAGCAGATTCAGGAATATTGAAACCACCTAATGTCGTTGGAATTCCAACATCTTTGACCATTCTTATCAGCTCATCCACACATTTATACGATGCCTCTTCTTCCGATAACAGACCTTTATTCCCTCCTAGTGCTTCCAATATGTCAGCCATTCGTTTCGTACAGCTTTTCCGAATATAACTCATGACATATGGCAACAGCACTGCATTGGATTCCCCATGAGGAATATGGAATTGTCCACCTATCGGATAGGCTAACGCATGGACACCTGCAACTCCCGCATTAAAGAAGGCTAATCCAGCAAGATAGCTTCCTTGACTCATGTCTGTTCTAGCTTGTCTATCAGTTCCGTCTTCAACTGCTTTACGTAATGATCGGGCAATCATTCGAATTGCATGTAGGGCAAGCGCGTCAGATGTCGGGCTAGCATTTACAGAAATATAAGCCTCCACAGCATGTGTGAGTGCATCTACTCCAGTCGCCGCCGTAATTCTAGGCGGCACTGAAACCGTCAAGGCCGGATCAACAATCGCAACATCCGCCAATAAATAATTATCAGCTACTACATCTTTTGTTGTTTCCAATGAAAGAACCGAGATATTCGTAACCTCAGATCCAGTCCCGGCAGTCGTTGGAATAAGAATTTTAGGCAGACCCTTCTTCTCAATTTTTTGGGTACCTGTCAAATTCAAATAATCCTCTACTGGCCCATCATGAACTGCAAGCACGGCTGCTAACTTCGCTAAGTCCATTGCACTGCCACCACCAAATCCAATAACCAGTTCAAATTTCCCTTTACGTGTAAATTCAACAAGTTCCTCCCCAACTGCAAGTGGGGGTTCTGGCACAACACCCGTATATACAATAACGTCATATCCCCTATCCATCAGAGGATCTGTCACTTGTTTTGCGATACCAATTTTCTCCAATGAAGGATCTGTCACGACAAGAATTTTTTTAGCTGAATACTTCTCTATCTCTGGCAGTAATTGCTCTAACGCTCCCCAGCCTGTATAGCTGAGTGGAGCAAAGACAAGCTGTGAAAAACTCATCGTCCTTCTCCTTTCATCACTCATAATATCCTTCGGTCGATTTACGGAAACTCTTAAATTGGTTAGCATCATGACCAAACCACACGTCTGAATTTGTTTCTTTTGCAATTCTACGGATTTTTTCAACTGCGCTAGAATAGCCAATCGAATCGTAAATGATACCCGGCGGCTTAATCGGCGGTCCAAAACTTTCCGCCGTATAAATAGCATCTGACGCTAGAATAATTCCGCCTGTTTCTGGCATATCAATCTGTAAGCCAAGCATCCCCCATGCATGTCCGCTACCAAAGTTGAGAATATTGATTCCCTCTGCAAGTTGAATATTATCTTCACCACGTTTGATGGTGTGCCATTGGAGATTATTTTTAATCCACGCATCAATATCTCCCCAGACATAAGCACCTTCTTTCTGATTACGGGCGTATGTTTGTAATGTCCCATTCAGCTCGTCCTCATGGACTATAATTTTCGCATTCGTAAATAGCTCCAAACATCCTGCATGGTCCAAATGCAAATGAGAAGCCACTACATATTTAATATCTTCAGGTCTAACGCCTAATTGATCCAAACGATTATGGAGATAGCACTCCTCAGCCATCGTAATCGGGAACATCTGCTGTGTCATCTGACCCCAACGTCCATCTTGTCCCATTGCATTAGGATTACATGCAGTATCAAAAAGGATTTTCCCTTCTGGGTGATCAATTAGGACTGTGTATATCGGAAACTCAACAAATTCGGCAGGTGCAGTCGGATTGGATATTGTAGCTGGATTATGCATTGCAATCATCCAATTTTTATCCATTTTCATAGTTCCGTTGTCCATTACATACAGCTTTTTATTCGGCATAATAATGTTTGACAAAATACTTCCTCCTTGTTTTTTAAAGTTTTAACCCACTTCACGTACCTAACCTCTCACCCACCCCCTTTCAAGATCTCCGCTAGTCAAAATGAATACGTAACCATTTCATGCAAAACCAATACGATTGCTTTTTTGTACCCATCACAATTCGAATGACTACGTATTCATTTCAATCCATCCCTTCTTATTTCAATGTACTCGTTGTCTTTCTTTCTAATAATATAGTTCCAATTGTTTTTTGAACAAATGAAGAACTCGAGGACTGTCCTTCAATCAGATTAATCAATGTTTCCATTGCAATCCTACCCAGATTTTCTTCAGTTGTAATTGCAACTGTGCTCAACTGAAATGCTGCATGGCTACTTAAATTCACATTATCTGTTCCAATAATACTAATATCCTGCGGGATTCTATATCCTTTTTGCAGGAGGTAATCCATCATAAAAATAGCAATTGAATCCGTTGCAGCATAAATAGCTGTCGGCCGACTCTGTCGAGACATAATAGATGCAGTCTCCTTAAAAATGGCTTCTCGGCTTGTATCCGTAATAATGATATTTTGTTCGTTTAACGGTAGATTCTCTTCTTCAAAAATTTGTTTAAAGCCTTCAAATCTTCCCCAAAACGTACTCATATTCAAAGGGCCTCCAACCCAAACAATATTAACATGATTTAATCGCACTAAATGTTCTGTCGCAAGACGTCCCGCTTGAACATTATCCATTTCAATAAAATGACCAGCCTCTTCATGTTTTCTATTAAACATTACAAAAGGGACATTGAGTCTGTTTAATCTTTCAAAAATAGGATCCTCATATAAAATAGATGACAAAATAATCCCATCTACTTTATTTCCAACAATATCTTGATAAACTTCTAAGTTACTACCAAAGTTTTCAAAATGAACATTGACATTAAATCCTTTTTCCTTTGCATAATTCACAATAGAAGTGGTAGATTCTGCAAAAAACGGATTATGTAACGGACCTGATAGTAAGGCTATCGATTTAGTTTTATTATTCACCAGTGAACGTGCAATTGAATTCGGTTGATAATTCAAGGCATCAATAGCCCCCAAAACCTTATCAAGCGTTTTTTTCTGCACCATCTCTGGATTATTTAATACTCTTGAAACTGTCGTTTGCGAAACACCCGCATATTTTGCTACATCTTTAGAAGAAGCCATCATTAATCACCTTAATTAACTCTTTTTTCTATTTAAGTTGAACGTAGGATTGTAACATAATCACCAGCGAAGGCATCCCGTAGCGCCAAGCGGTTTTAGTAGGATTCTTTAGCTCAACATATATATTTATTTAATTTGACTATAACTGAGTGAAAAATAAATGTCAACACTATTCCGTTTTTTCAGAATACAAAAGAATGATGTACACTCTTATGGAGAATCACTCATTGTCTCTCATTTCATTTTTTACCGAATAATATCTCTCCAATTGCCACCCATCTGACGAAATTCATCATCAACTCATGCTTTTTATGATCATTCAATATTTCCAAGAAACCTTCCTAAAATTGCTGTATATATCTCTGGTTGTTCATTATGAACTAAGTGAGCTGCAAATGGCACGACTGCTATATGGAAACGGTCATTCTTTTTCCGATAGTCGAGAGCTCCACTCACTTCATGCAACTTTCCTTCCCCAACGATTATTAGCGCTGGACATCGAATACTTGAGGCATCACCTGTTTCATTAAACGGATACCAGTCAATCTCCTGTGATAGCCTTATAAAACTTTGCCAGTTTGACAGATGCAGTTGATTAAAATAATTAACTGCTTCCCTATTTTCAAGAATAGCCATTTGCATACGTGCATCAATAAGCTGTAATTCAGCCCAATTATGAGGTTTTTCCGAAGTGATTCCAGACAATGTCAAACTGCTTACTCTATCAGGAAATCGTTTTGCGAAAACCAACCCGACAAGCGCACCTAGAGATCCTCCTACTATATGTGTTTTTTCGACTTTAAGAAAATCCAGTGTTTCTTTCAAATCCTCCGCAGAGTCTTCAAAAAAGTTTACAACGTCTATTTCATTGACTTTCGATTTACCATGTCCTCGTAAATCAGGAAGTATGACTTTATAATTCTTCTTAAAATGTCCACTTTGGTAATTAAAATCACTTTCCCCTGTCTGCAATCCAGAATGAAGAAATACAATCGGATCCCCTTCACCGATAACACTTGTGTGTAAAATCATTCACACTCTCCCCCATTTCTCCACCCAATCTCTACCGTTAGGGTGATGGTTGTCAAAACTTATTCTTTATCTTGAGAACCAACCACTCACAATCCCCTTCAAAGTTTCCTTTAACAACAATCAATTGTCTATTAATTTTAACACAACACTAATAGAACACACTATCCCACCATCTGCTATAATGAAGAACATACATCATAACCTAGGAGGACTATTTATTATGCGTAAAAACATAGTCGCCTATCTTACACTAGTTATTGGTTTGCTTATTTTTTCTGGTTGTTCACATGACAGCATCGAACCCACAACTAAGATAGACGACAAAGTGATTGACAACAGCGAAATACAAAAAGTTGATCAGCAAGCTACTAGCCATTCAACATTGAAAGTCCATTACTTAGACGTTGGACAGGCTGATGCAACCTTACTCCAGCTCTTTGATCAGGACGAAACTATCAATCTACTCATTGATACAGGAGATTGGAACACATCCGATGTAGTCACTTACCTTCATTCACAAAACATTGAGGATATTGACATCATCGCGGTGACGCATCCTCATGCCGATCATATTGGTCAGTTGGATAAAATCATTGAGGACTTTTCCGTTACCGAGGTGTGGATGAATGGCGAAACTGCGACTTCACAAGTGTTTGCGAAATCACTTGAAGCTATCGAAAAGCACGATGTCGATTATTATGAACCTGAAGTTGGCGAAATCTTTGATATCGGACCACTCGAAATAACAGTTCTTCATCCTGATGCTTTATCAGCCAATACAAATAATAATTCACTCGCGATGCGGTTACAATATGGTGAAGTCTCTTTCCTCTTCACCGGGGATGCTGAACAGCAAGCCGAAAACGCAATCCTCGCTAGCGGCGCGAACATCCAAGCGAAGATTTTACATCTCGGACACCACGGCTCTAATACGTCAAGCACACCTGATTTTGTACAAGCCGTCAATCCAGAAATCGCGATTTACTCGGCTGGTGTCGATAATTCTTATGGACATCCTGATGCTGAAGTCGTTGATCGCATCCATGCAAGTAATATCCCGCTTTACGGCACAGATACACATGGCACGATTATTGTTGAAACAGATGGTAAAAGCTACACCATCATGACTGATAAACAAGGAACACTGCCTCGCTCACCAACGGGACAATCCTGTCTGGACATCAACACGGCCAGTGACGAGGAACTTCAAGAAATCACACATATTGGACCTACCCTGGCAGATTCAGTAATCAAACTGCGACCTTTTCGCTCCGTCGATGAGCTCACTAACGTCAAAGGTATTGGACCCGGACGCTTGCATGATATTAAATCGCAGGGACTTGCCTGCGTAGGAGGTTAATAGATGTATTCAGGTTATCTTGATCGCTTTACGGATACAAATGACGCACTTATACTCGTTGACGCATTGCAACAGCAATTCCGTGTATCGGCTACTTCACTACCAGCCGATAGTCGTGTGGGAACTTGGTTTTTGATCGATATTCAAGAGAATGAAGTCATCACGTTACAAATAGATATGGACAAAACACAGGCTGCTGCGCAAGAAGTTGAAGAGCGAATGCAGCGATTAAAATCTAAAAAGACGAGTCGATTTAAACGGAGTTAATCTTTTATTTTCCTTTGTCGTATGAAGTTATTGACACTTGTAGGCTAAATATTGGCGTTCAACTACAGGATATTAGCGTCTGCACACGATTTATTGGCGCTCAAGGGCATTTTATTGGCGAATCAAGACTTTACTACCACCTAAAAAGCCGGAAGAGAAAATCTTCCGGCTTTCATTTATCTTCTATTCACTTCAACTGCTCATACTGCTCCACAATCGCCTCAAACAACATCGCTCCCGGCTGTAATCCTGTAAACGTTTCAATCGCCTGTGCAAGCCCTTGCTGTTCAATCGTCTCTTGTATAATTTTCGCATCTGGATCCTCCATATAATCGTAACGCAATGCAGCCGCAATGCCTATGACCAAATGCTTTGGTGTCTCCTTAAACAAATCGACATATTGCTGGGCAGGCCCTACAAATCGATCATTCGCCTGCAGTTTACGGACAGGTGAGCGGCCTACCCGCGCTGTATCATCTACAATAAATGGATTCGCAAAACGTCCGATAATTCTTTGAATATACTCATCATGCGCTTGCTCATTAAAGTCATATTTTGCAATGAGCAGCCTCCCTGTCTCTTGCAAAGCTTTCTCCGTGAAGCTTCTAATTTCTTCATTCGCCAGCGTCTCATGAATGGTTTGAATCCCCGCTAAGTAGCCCAGATAAGCAGCTGTAGCATGGCCTGTATTCACCGTATAGAGCTTTCTTTCAATATACGGCTGCAATTCCTGCACAAAGAGAATCCCTTCAATTGGAGGGTTTTCTCCCTTAATTTGTGATTCATCCACAACCCATTCGTAAAATGGTTCAACCTTGACCAGTAGTTTATCGTCATTCGTCTGATTTGGAACAATACGATCTACCGCTGCATTTGGGAAGCTAAAGCGTTCATCAAACGAAACTTTTTCCGCCTCATCTAACTGCTCATAGACTTTCTCCTTGAGCAAAGCACTACCACCAATCATATTTTCACAAGCAATAATCGTTAATGGCTTATCTGATTGCACAAGGCGTTCCTTCAACCCCTTTGCCAATAAAACAGCAATATGCGGCAACACATTCGGTCCAACTGCCGCCGACACAAAGTCCGCTTTGGCAATCGCTTCAATGACTCGCTCGGGATCCGCCGCACTATTAATAGCCCGCACATCCTTGACAAGCAATTCCTCCTGCGAAGCATTTGCAAGTTGTACGCGGTACTGTTTTTTTTCATTAATCAAATCCACCAACTCGCTATTGACATCTACAAAGCAAGTTTCAAATCCAGACTGGTACAATAAGCTCCCAATAAATCCTCTCCCGATATTCCCTGCACCAAAGTGAACAGCCTGCATATTAGTTCACTCCTTCAAAGAACGCCAGGATATCTTCCTTCGAAGATGCCTTAACAATCGCTTCGACATTTTCCTCTTCAGAAACAACGATGGCAATATTCGAAAGAATGTCCAAATGCTCGTCACCCTTGCCAGCAATACCAAAGATCAATTTCACGATATTACCATCTCCAAAGTCAACGCCGCCTGGTACTTGAATGATTGCGATACCTGATGTCTTCACTTGCTCCTTGGCATCGTCCGTCCCGTGCGGAATTGCTACAAAATTGCCCATATACGTCGACGTCATTGCTTCACGTTCCAACATTTTCTCGATATAGCTTGGCTCAACGTATCCTTCCTCAACAAGAATCTGTCCCGTAAAACGAATTGCCTCTTCTTTTGTTGCCAGCCCTTTATTCAACACAATATTATCCACTGATAGAATCTCTACAGTCATTGTTAACACTCCTCAATTAGTTTGTTTTTTCATCTATAAACTGCTCAAATTTCTGCGCCAAATACGTGTGTATCATTGGCTTATTACCCGTTTCAAACAACTCAATACTCTGCTCATTTTCAATAATAACTGTACTGATAAAACTAAGTACTTCCAAGCCAGCTTCATGGTACGAATGAGGGGATAATAAAAGTAATAACTGGTTGACCTCAATATCTGTTCCGTCCATTGCTTGCAAAGTAATCGGCTCTTGAAGAGAGTACATCGTAAACGAAGGCTTCAGTACATGTTCATGACGCGTATGAAACAAAGCGAGCTTTGTTTCCGGTATTCCTATTCCACCAATTGCTTCCCTTACAAATAGTGCATCCACAATCGTTTCAGCTTCTGTTATGATTTCCTTCTGTTCCAATGCAAGACAGGCTTCACGTATGCACTGTTTCGCAGTAACTCGCCCTCGATAGGATAAAAGATCAAAATTCAACAAAATCTCCGACACGGCTCCCGTATATAAATAAAGCATGTTCATTCTCTTCGTGATTTCCTCAATCGTCGAATCGTTTTCATTCAATGAAGAGGTCACTTTTTTAATCAACATCTGCCTTCTTACATACAGCTGCACTTGCTTAATTTCCTCTGCTGTCATAAATGGACTGACAATCAAATATTCCCTCGGGAAATCATGTAAATAAATTGTTGAAATAACCAAATCTCTATCCTCGATTTGAAGTTCTTTTAATTCAAATAAAGAAACGTTCTTAATTTGTACAATTTCAGGAATTTCACGCTGTAGCCGGGATGTCAGCATTTTGGATGTCCCAATACCACTAGAGCAAACAACATATGCCGTTAAATCCCTTTCTCCTGTCAAGCCAAGCAGTGCAGAGCCAAAATGCATGACTAAGAAGCCAATTTCCTCGTCAGGAATTTGTAGTTCGGGAAACACTTTTTCCACTGCCTTTTTGACAAGCTGAAACAAATCCTCATAATCTTTACGAATGCTCGGTAACAAAGGATTCGTAATGCCCATACTTTGTCGGACCCGATAAATAGCTGGCTTTAAATGCGTAACAAGTCCTTCCAAAAGGGGCTCATCATTCATCAAATTAACACCCGTGACTTCCTCCATATAACGCATCAATTTCTTCGCTTGCATAACGGTTTCCAAATTAGCCGCCTCTAGTAATTCCCCTTTATGCTGACGAAGTTTTGCACCTTGAAGATGCATCGTAATATAGCCAATTTCAGCCTCTGGTATAATAATTTCAAAACGTGCCGCCATCTTATCAATAATTTCTCGTGCGATAGTAAATTCCGGTTCTAGCTTTAACTGCTCTAAATACTGTTGATCCATTTCAATATTTTCGCCTAGCAGGATACGTTCAATGGCCAATGCCAGATGCACCAGCAAGCCAACATACGCACTATCTGTAATTGGAAAGGGCAGAACCCGTTGCAAGTCCTGCATCACATGCTCGATAATTAATAACTTTTCCCGATCAACAAGATGCAATAATCGCTCTGAAATAGAATGCTCCTGACTGACAGAACTTTTCTCGATGCGCTCTTTAATGAGCGACAAAAACTCATCTTCCTTTAACGTTTTAGCAATCGTATAGCTCATGGCCCTTCGCTTCGCTTTTTCTGATCCACTTATTTCAATCCCATAGCCCCTGCGTTTCACAATGGACAATTTAAATGGTTTCAATTGCTCCTCCAGCTTCAGTAAATCTGCACTGATTGTTGCAATGGTGACACGCAATTCATTGGCCAGTGCAAAAAGTTTCACGGGCTCAGACGATTCGAACAATATACAAAGAATCATCGTTTGCCTTTCATCTAACGTATATTCACGAAAAGTAAATACATTTAGCTCTCTCTTTAAATCCTCTTTATGTTGGTTTGCGCCTATTATCTGAATGCCAACCCCAGCTTTTCGCAACAGCTTCAATTGATAGTTCTGTAAAAGCTCTTCAATTCTATCCAAATCACGATGAATCGTGCGAGAACTCACATCGATTTCCTTCGATAACTCTTTAATGGTCACTTCTTCCTGCCTGTCAATCAATACCTCAATGATTGCCTTTTCACGCGCTGAAATATACATCGTAAACACCCCATTAACGCTGCATTTTCCTTCCATCAGCAAAACTCAGCCCATAAATAGGCCGAGTTCTGCTATTCCTTATGATTGTTTCAACTCTTCAAGTAGCTCCTCATATCTTGGGCTATTTAAGAAGTTTTCCACTGAAATATGATAAGCATTTGGTGCTTTTTCTTGCGCCCGATCTGTTAAATCTTTATGGGTAATGACGACTTCCGCATCCGCCGGTAAATTAGCAATTGCCATATTTGTAACGGCCACATCAACGCCAGCTTTCTTGAATTTATTGCGTAAAATCCCTGCACCCATAGCACTAGAACCCATCCCCGCATCACAGGCAAAAATAACTCCTTTGACATTTGCAAGCGATACTTCCTTAGCAACCGCTTGTTGCATAAAGTCTGCCGCTCGGCTTTCTTTCCCTTTTAACGCGGATGTTTTTTCTGTCGCTTTCAATAAATCATCTTCTTCAGTTTGCTTGCCTGTTTTTAAGATAATCGATGCTATGATGAATGACACAACTGTTGCAAAGAATACACCTGCGATAACAGCTACATAACCACCTTTTGGTGTCATCAAAAGGATGGCAAAAATACTACCTGGCGATGCCGTGGCAACCAAGCCGCCTCCCAATAATTGAAGTGTGAATACGCCCGTAGCGCCTCCTGCAATGGCAGCAACCAATAGCAATGGTCTCATTAAAATGTACGGGAAGTAAATTTCATGAATCCCTCCGAGGAAATGAATGATTCCTGCCCCTGATGCCGTTTGCTTCGCCATCCCTTTACCAAAAATCATATAAGCAAGCAATATCCCAAAACCAGGTCCTGGATTAGCCTCTAATAGAAAGAGAATCGATTTACCTGTTTGTGCAGCTTGCTCAAGCCCCAGCGGACCTAACACACCATGGTTAATGGCATTATTTAAAAATAATACTTTTGCTGGCTCAACCAATATACTAGCAAACGGTAATAAATTCGCATCGACAATCGCTTGAACACCTGCCCCAAGCGCTTTATTCAACGCCTCTACTACTGGGCCAATGCCTTTAAAAGCAGCCAGTGCTAGAAGGAATCCAATAATTCCTGATGAAAAGTTATTGACTAGCATTTCAAAGCCTGACTTTATTTTTCCTTCTACTAATTTATCGAATTGCTTAATGGACCATCCACCTAAAGGTCCTACAATCATTGCGCCGAGGAACATTGGAATATCCGCCCCAACAATAACCCCCATTGTGACGATTGCACCAACGACTCCTCCACGGATATCATAGATAAGACGTCCACCTGTAAACCCAATTAAAATTGGTAGTAAGTAATTGATCATCGGTCCTACTAGTTGTTCGAAATCTGCGTTAGGTCTCCAACCCGTTGGAATAAATAATGCTGTAATAATTCCCCAAGCGATAAATGCACCGATATTCGGCATGATCATGCCGCTTAAAAAACTTCCGAAACGCTGAACCTTGACTTTGAAACCAGAATTTTGTTGTTCGTTCGTCATACTTGTTAGCTCCCTTCTCCCCAGTAATGTGATACAAATTTGTTATTAACACTAACAATAAAGCGTTTACATTCGGTAAGCAATCTAATGTAAATACTCTTCTGTCACCTTCATTGTTGCCATCACTAAAGTTCGTATGTTAGGGTTTTTATTATCGATTCCGCCACGGCGTAGTTACATCCAAATTTATTCCTTTCAAAATTTGCGACATCCTCCCGAGGATAACTTGATTCGGCAGGATTTGAACCCAAACTGAATTAAATCAACTACTCTACATTCAAACTGGCACTTATAGAAATGGGGGATTTCTACTGACACAAGTTAGAAACATAATTGTTCTTTTAATCGTTCTTACTATGTTGTTTATGTCATCGGGACAGACCTATGAGCAGCAATCCCTTGTGCCAGAGCTTGAAAAATGGTTGCCAGGAAAGCCCTTGGAATCTTTATTAGCAATGTTAGAAATTCCTTACTGGGGCATCAAAGTTTCTATTGCAGAACGCGGGTATTACGAATTCGTTGAGTTCTTAATTCGAAAAAGCGCACACTTTTTCACTTTTAGTTTGATTGCCATCATGATTTACGCTGTCCTGCCAAAGTGGCGCTTCCGTAAAGTGGTGGCTGCCTTCCTTACACTACTTGTAGCTATCGCCGATGAAGTCCATCAGTCCTTAACAGCTGGTCGAACAGCCTCCTCCCAAGATGTCATGCTCGATATGGCAGGTGCGGTAACCATTCTTATCCTATTGCACTTTTCGACGATTGTTAAACATTCAAAAACGAAAAAATCCGCAAAGGGGTTGTAGTACTCTCCTAGCGTATTTTTTCAATCCTAGCTCCCAAAGCTTCACAATGTTCTGTTTGACAGAATAATAGATACATGGTAGCTTTGAACACATCGACAATCATATAGTAAAGCAATAGAAATAGGTGGTCTGGTAATCTGTCCCTTTGCCAGATCTTAAAAGTGAAGCCGGTGAAACGATAATCCGGCGCGGTCCCGCCACTGTAACAGCAACTTTGCTGAAGCCAGATAACTGCCTCTTTTTGCAACGCTCTACCCTACGGTCGATAGGGAGTGTTAGGATGACAACGCATCTATTTTATTTTTTCGCGTAAACATTTCTAACCTTCGTTAGAAGTGTTTTTTTTATCTTTATTCAGCAGAAGACTCCCCCTCTATAGTTGGGAGGATTAATGCGGTTTTACCTTTTTTCAATGGCTGTTCTAACGCTGCTGAACAAAGATAAAAGCCTCCGGCGAATGTCACAGATTTTGAAAGGAGTTAATTACGCTCGCATAATTCAAAATCTTGACATAAATTACACCGAGGCATAATTGATAAAAATCAAAAACACTTCATTACTTCACAAAAAGAGGAGACGAAATGATTTGTCAATTGTCAGCAGTACGATCGGATACCCGTATATCGGGGGCAACAGAGAATGGAAAAAAGCGCTCGAAGCTTTTTGGGCTGGGAAATTGGAGGATAATCTATTCCTCGAAGAAATTGAAAAACTTCGTCTAGAGCGTCTTCAAAAGCAGAAAGATGCGGGAATTGACCTTATTCCTGTCGGTGATTTCACTTTGTACGATAGGATGCTCGATACAGCTGTGATGTTTGGCATGATTCCTGAACGCTTTAACTGGTCTGGCGGTGATGTATCACTTGCAACATATTTCTCGATTGCACGTGGTAATGATGGAGCTGTTGCGTCAGAAATGACCAAATGGTTCAACGCCAACTACCATTACATCGTTCCTGAATATAGCAAGAAAAAACTTGTATTAACAGAGAACAAACCCCTTACTGCCTATCTCGAGGCGAAAGAAAAATTGGGCATTGACGGTAAGCCTGTCTTAATCGGACCGTATACGTTTTTAAAACTATCAAAGGGTTATGACAAAAAGGATATTCCAGCGTTTATCTTACAATTGGTTCCTTTGTATAGCCGAATTCTTAATGAGTTGGCAGAGGCTGGAGCACAATGGATTCAGCTCGAAGAACCTATTCTTTCTACGTCTCTCACGAAAGAAGACATCCAAACAGTTACTGAAATTTACAAACAACTGAGTGTCGAAGCTCCTAATGCCAACATTCTATTGCAAACATATTTTGATGCCGTTGAGCATTATGAAGAGGTTGTTGCCCTTCCTGTTGCTGGGATTGGCCTTGACTTTGCACAAGGTGTAGAGAAAAACCTTGAACAATTGCAAGCACATGGGTTCCCAGCAGATAAAGTGCTCGCTGCTGGTTTAATTGATGGACGTAATATCTGGCGTGCAGATTTACAAGAAAAAGCTAGTTTACTTGATACACTGACTCAACTCGTGCCAGCAGATCGCATTTGGGTACAACCTTCTAGCAGTCTACTTCACGTTCCTGTAACCGTACAATCGGAAGAAAAGCTGGATGCAACGATTAAAGCTGCGCTCGCTTTTGCAGATGAAAAACTTGTAGAGGTCACAACACTAGTAAAGGGTGTGCGTGAAGGCAAGCAAGCGATTGCTGATGCAGTGGCGGAAAGTGTTACTGCGCGTCAAAACCTTGCAGACTTACCTGCAAGAAATCACCCTGATTTGCTGAATGCCGTGCAAAACATTGGAGAACAAGACAGCAAGCGGAAATCTCCATTTAAAGAACGACGTGATAAGCAGCGTGAAACATTCAATCTACCACTGTTACCAACAACAACAATCGGGAGCTTCCCACAAACACCAGAAGTTCGCCGAGCACGAACAAAATGGCGCAAAGGTGAGTCAACAGATGTACAATACCGTGACTTCGTACGTGATGAAATCAAACAGTGGATTGATATTCAAGAAGAAATCGGCCTAGATGTCTTTGTTCACGGGGAATTTGAACGGACAGATATGGTTGAGTATTTCGGAGAGAAATTGGGCGGCTTTGTCTTCACTGAAAAGGCTTGGGTTGTTTCCTACGGCTCGCGCTGTGTTAAACCACCAGTTATTTATGGTGACGTGACATTCATCGACCCAATGACGGTGGAAGAATCCGTCTATGCTCAATCTTTAACTGACAAGCCGATGAAAGGAATGCTGACAGGGCCTGTCACTATTTTGAACTGGTCGTTTGTGCGCGATGATATTTCACGTAAAGAAGTTACGTATCAGATTGCACTTGCACTTCGTAAAGAAGTTGAAGCATTGGAAGCTGCTGGTATCCACATCATTCAAGTGGACGAGCCTGCTCTACGTGAAGGCCTACCTCTTAAAAAATCGGAGTGGAATGACTATCTAGAATGGGCTATCAACGCATTCAGGCTAGCAACAGCATCTGTGCAAGATACAACGCAAATCCATACGCATATGTGCTACTGTGAATTCAATGACTTCATCGATTCCATTAGCGGACTCGATGCAGACGTTATTTCTATCGAAACTTCACGCAGCCACGGCGATCTCGTCTCAGCCTTCAATGACTTCTCATACGATAAAGGCATTGGACTCGGCGTCTATGATATCCATAGTCCACGTGTACCTGAGGTCCAAGAAATGGTCGACGTTATCGAACAAGGCCTTGGTGTACTTGAACCTAACCAATTTTGGATTAACCCAGACTGTGGCTTGAAAACAAGAAAGCATGAAGAAACAATTGCCGCATTGAAAAATATGGTCGTTGCTACGAATAAAATGCGCGAACGCTATGCCGCTTTGCAAAAGTAATTGGTGAATCGCGGGTGATTTCTACGAACTAGCTCGTAAATCACGCGATCTCGCCGGTAATTCAACCGGACACACTTGTCTTTTCATAAACTCACACAGAAAAGCCAGCCTCCTTCCATTTCAAACTTGAAATGGAAGGATAGCTGGCTTTTCTTTATCTTCCGGAGGATGTCACAAATTTTTAAAGGAACTTAGAAGGCAACCTAAATTCGCCGCGTCCTGCGGCATCAAGGAAGGATGCAATTCAATCCTTCCCCGTTGCATGACCTACAAGGAAGGATGTAGTTCAATCCTTCCCCCCTGTAGGCCCCAAGCTCGAAAAAATCTGGACGCAATTACGCCGAGGCGTAATTGATTATCACTTATTCGCCTTATGCACTTTCAATAACTTACCCTTCACGGTCGTCGTTCGCATCGCATCTAACACGAGCTTGCCTTTGCCGTTTAGAATATCAATATACGTCTCCGTGTCCTGGATTTTAATGATACCAATATCTTCACCCGTAATGCCTGGGATATTGGTAATGGTACCGACAAAATCAAATGCCCGCAGCTTCTTCTTTTTACCACCATTAAAATACAGCTTCATAATATCTTTACTCACAAGTTCACTTTTATCCCTTTTCAACTTAGGCAATTGCTCCATTTTTTCAATGAATGCATCCTTCCCAGCCTCAACAGCTTGCTTAGATGGTGCATTTCGTTGTAGAATCTCAAAGCCAATATAGGCTTCAATATCCGCTAAAAATTTATCTTCATGAGGTGTAACGAAGGAAATCGCCTTCCCTCTTTTTCCGGCACGTCCCGTTCTCCCAACGCGATGCACATAACTTTCATTGTCCAGCGGAATATCATAGTTAATAACATGCGTAATGCTATCAATATCGATTCCACGTGCTGCGACATCTGTCGCCACTAAATAACGGAACTCTCCTCGTTTAAAGGCATCCATCACCGCAAATCGATCTTCTTGCAGCATGCCACCATGCAATTTATCGCATGTGTAAAAGAACTTCTCAAGCTGTTCAGTGACCCCATCCACCTGATCTTTCGTTCGGCAGAAAATAATACAGCTATCCGGATTTTCAACAACCGTCACATCGCGTAACAGATCAAACTTTTGCTGCTCTCTAACAACAATTAACGAATGGTCAATTTGATCCGTTAACGTAACCGTTGACGCAATCTCAATATTTTTGGGAGTTTGCATATATTTACTGCTCAATGTCGCTATCTTTTCTGGCAGTGTAGCAGAAAACAACATGGTCGTTCTATTTTTCGGCAACGCGTTAATAATCGCTTCAACTTGGTCAATAAAGCCCATATTCAACATTTCATCGGCTTCATCTAATACAAGATATTCAATTTTCTCAAGCACCAGCGTCCCGCGCTCAATATGGTCCAATACGCGCCCTGGTGTGCCTACAACAACGTGACACTTCTGCTTCAACTCTTCTTTCTGATAAGCGATAGGAGACTTGCCGTAGACAGCAGCTGCTTTCACACGCTTAAAACGACCAATATTCGTAATATCTTCCTTGACCTGGTCAGCTAGCTCGCGTGTCGGCGTTAAAATAAGTGCCTGTGGCTTATTTTCATCCCAATTAACCATTTCACAAATTGGAATACCAAACGCCGCCGTCTTTCCACTTCCCGTCTGCGATTTAACAACCAAATCGGTACGGTCTAGCGCAGCAGGCAACACCTTCTCCTGCACCTCTGTTGGGGACGAATAGCCGAGCCCGTCTAGCGCCCGTATAATTTCACTACTTAATCGATAATTTTGAAATGACATCGTCATCAACCTCACATTCTACATACATTATCCCACGAACAGGTTATATACGGAAGTATAGAGATTATTATGGTTTTAAGAAAAGCGCAGAGCGCCTGGACATTTCATAAAAATAAGCTGCTGTCCGAAGACCGCAGCTATCCCATCGAATATCTATTTATACGTTCGTTCCGACTCGCTCTTTTGTCGATCATTTGGAGTCATTGGTTCGTGTTTCGGATTCAAATTACCCAATTCAGCTAACTCAAGAGAAATTTCTTCTTTCATCTTCCCCGTTTTTTTCCTCGTGGCCGGCGTACTCTGTGTATTCTCTTTTCTTCCCACAATAAAACCTCCCTTACCATCAATATTGTTCCACCTTACTATGGTACAACCACTACATTTTCATACAAAAAATTAAGGTTCAATTTTTACCACATCTATGAATACTATAAAATGAATCAAAACTTAAAACTCTTCACCTTGAAGTACAATCTTTTCCAGCCTAATCATGGTATTATTATATTATTAGGCAATAAAGGGGAAACGTAAAAAAATAAATTGATATAGTTAGGATGAAGTCCATGTTTTTATTGGAGCGCTTAGATAATACAAAAAGTAAAGTTAAAGCACAGCTAGCGAATACCATTACATTAGTCAATCTCAGCTTTGGAGTTCTCGCCATTCTTCTCATTTTAAAAGACTTAGCTCATATGAGTTTAGTATTTATTTTCCTTGCAGCTCTATTTGATCGTTTTGATGGAATGGTCGCAAGACATTATGATGCAGAATCACTTTTTGGTAAGGAACTTGATTCACTATGCGATTTAGTGTCGTTTGGTGTGGCACCGGCATTATTAATTTATCAAACTGCATTGGAAACAACGCCTTGGCTTGGTATCATTGTTACAGTTATGTATATATTAGCTGGGGCAGTACGCCTTGCTCGCTACAATGCGACTGAGTTTGACGGAGCTTTTTGCGGTGTGCCGATTACAGCAGCAGGTGTTTTAATGACGCTAAGTTATTTTCTTATTCCTTATACGGGACCTCTATTCTTTATTGTGCTCATGATTATTCTATCCATATTGATGGTCAGCAATATTCGCATTACGAAAGTTTAAGGTAGGGATAAAAAATGAAAAAAACACTCTTTAAATACTTTGTAGAACTGACAGGCAATCCGGTTGCTTCTAGCCTATTAAAATCGGTAACAACTTCCCGATTAAGTCAGCCACTCATCCAACCTTTCTCTAGTACTTATCGCATCAACGAAGCTGAAATGGAGCATCCGATTCATCACTATAATAGTTTGCAAGCCCTTTTCACCCGCCAATTAAAAGAAGGCAGTCGTCAAGTTGACGTCGCGTCTAATACGATTGTTTCACCTGTCGATGGTGTCCTAAGTGGAGTAGGGAAAATAAATGCCGACCAAGCTTTTCTCATTAAAAATCATCAATATCGACTAAATGACATCATGGGAACAGAAAAAAAAGCAGCTACTTATAAGGATGGCTACTACTATATTTTCTATCTGTCTCCAAGTCATTATCACCATTTTCATTATCCAATTGACGGTAAAATCGTAGGACGCTATGCACTTGGCGGTGTGTCATATCCCGTAAACAATTTGGGTTTACGCCTTGGCCAGAGCCCCTTCTCAACAAACCATCGTTTAATCTCAGAAATGTCAACAGCCTTTGGCAACGTAGCCATCGTTAAAGTCGGGGCGCTAAATGTCAACAGTATTCAGCTCAACAGCTCTTCGAAAGAATGCATCAAAGGGCAAGATTTTGGCTACTTCAGCTTCGGCTCCACCGTCATTCTTTTCATCGAGAATCACCCCAACTTCACACCAACAGTAAGTCTGGATACGGAAGTGAGGATGGGGCAAACCGTTGGAGAATGGATACAATAATAAAAATGAGCGTATGAAACAATAATTGTTTCATACGCTCATTTTTTATTTAACAAACTAACTCGATAGCATATAATAGTTGTTTCATCCGTTTTATAATAATTATCTTCTATCCTACTTACTATTCGAATAATTTGTGACAACAGCATCTTGTTCACGAATCGTTCAACATTCCCCCCAGTAAACGACTTCAAGTATGAACAATTTTTGACAAGCAAAATAGTGTGATTAAAATCACACTTTAGATAGTATCTCCCACCTATGATGTAGGTATCAGATAGAATCTGGTAAAAATATCAAGGAGGGTTCATTATGAGAAAAGGCATGGCGGTAGGTGCAACAATGTTGTCCGTATCAATGATATTGGGGGCTTGTGGATCGACTGCAGCAGTCGATGATGTGGAGAAAGCTAAAGTGGAGTCGGTAAGTTCTACAGCAGATGTTAAAGTATACGCCCCACACGAAGGGTTGAATCAACCGCCCATCCCTGTTGAATTTGAACGTATTGGAGAACATGAAGTCAATATTAAAATGACTTCGCAAATTACAGATATTGAAATTGCAAAAGGTAAAATGTACAAGGCTTGGACATTCAATGGAGAAGCACCTGGACCACTCCTCGTTGTCGACGAAGGAGATCTCGTCAATTTTACATTGGATAATATTGACCCCGCGGTTCCACATAGTATGGATTTTCATGCGGTACATGTAGCACCGAATGTAGGGTTTGCGGATGTAATGCCAAATCAAGATGGAACATTTACTTATCCAGCGAATAGACCTGGCGTATTCATGTATCACTGTGCGACTGATCCCGTTTTGGAGCATATTGCGAACGGCATGCACGGAACAATTATCGTCAAACCAAAAAACGGTTATCCAACTGACCATGAAGTCGACCGAGAATTTGTCATTGTACAAAATGAATGGTACAAAGAAAATGATATGGATGATATGACGAACGGCGTACCAAGCGAAGTAGTTTTCTCAACAAAAGCATTAAATGAAGGAGACCGCAATACGAACGGCGATACATTCACTTTGAAAAATCAACCACTTGTTGCAAAAGTTGGTGAAAAAATTCGTATTTACGTCATGAACGTGGGGCCAAACGAAGTAAGCTCTTTCCACGTTATCGGGACAATTCTAGATGATGTCTATATTGATGGTAATCCTGATCCAGCCAACCATATGAAAGGCATGCAAACCGTTATGCTCCCTGCAAGTGGTGGGGCTGTTGTTGAATTCACTGTTACAGAAGCTGGGGAATATCCATTCGTTACACATCAGTTTAATCATGCTACAAAAGGTGCCGTTGGAGTTATTAAAGTAACACCTTAATGATACAATGCAAGTATCATTCACAAATAATTAACCTTCGAACACCTACTCGTGGAGGAGTAGGTGTTTTTGTGTAACGAATAAGAAATTGGAATCCCCACATCAACTGGATATCAAAACCCAATCGAACATTCATAATTGTAGCACAAGGAAATTCTATTTACGATTATTTGAATCGCTATACTAATATATTATTTTATTTGCTGTCCATCAGCCGTAAACTCCTGTTCAATCGCTTTAACTTCCTCTGTTGGGGCTGGCGTCAGCGAAAGCCAGCCATGTTGGAATTGTAAATCTAGTAATTTCCGGTGCTGTTGAGATGTCTTTTGAAGCATGTCCAAAATGAGTTTATATAATTTCTCTTGGCTTGCCCCGAGCATAGCAATTATATAGGTATTACATAAATTTCTTTCAGTCGCAAGAGCAGCTCGCAAAATTTCTTGATCACTAAACTTTGATTTTTCAGTTGGTGGTGTCTGTGGGTTTTCAATTTTCTTTGAAAAAGTCATGTAACAGTTCCTCCATTTTCGCTTAAAAAGTTCAACAAGCTATTATACTGCTGGAAATGCATTTGACCTGCCTCCTTAAATTGAAGTTTTAAATCGGGTAGTTGGCAATTTTCGGCATCCTGTCGATACTGTTTTACGGCAAGCAAATTCGAACTTAGCATTTCCCGTAGGTATCCTATATCCAATGTAGATACCATCTCTGGGACTGTAAAGTAAGTAGCTGCCTGTTTCTCTTTACTTGGCGGTTGCTGTTGTAGAGTTTGCGGTGGTGATGTTGGTTGTGCTGACTCCTGTGGTTGTGCTGATTCTGGTTGTGCGCTTTCTTGTTGCTGATTCTGTTGACCTGTTTGCCATGGTTCCTGTAGCTGCTGGAGATGTAATTGTATTTGCTGTTCTAATTGTCGAAGTTGTAGTTGCAGTTGCTGTAATTGCTGTCCTTGAAACATTTGTGCTGGCTCCACTTTTCTTAGCTCCTTTCATGGAATTCATATTTAGTATGAATCCAACATTAGTAAATATACAACGTCGTTCGCTATTATTTTTATAATAAAAAATGGAACTATCACAGCAGTCGATTCATCGACAAAGTGATAGTCCCAATTCGTTATAATGCGTCTGTTTGTTTATTTCCTTATGGGAAATATTACGTTAAATCAATACTTAAACTTTGAAATTAACCCCTTTAAATCCTCAGCCATAAAGGATAACGATTCAGCCGATGAACTGATTTCCTCCATCGAAGCTAACTGCTCTTCAGAAGAGGCTGCCACTTGTTGAGAAGCAGCTGCATTTCCTTGGGCACTACTCGTTATAGCATTTGCCGTTGCCGTTACTTCTTGAACAGCAGCTGAAACTTGTTCCGCAGTCGCCGAAACTGCTTCCATTTGAGGCGTGATTTCCTTCAAACTTTGAAGGATATGATTGAATTTCTCAATAGCCTCGTTCGAAACATCCACGCCCCCTTGTACACTTGTCGTAATCTGCTCCATGATTTCAACAGAATTTGCTGTATCCACTTGAATTCCTTCTACAATTTCATAAATTTCTGTTGCTGAACTCTGTGATTGTTCAGCCAGTTTACGTACTTCATCAGCTACAACAGCAAATCCTTTCCCATGCTCACCTGCTCTTGCTGCTTCAATCGCCGCATTCAACGCAAGAAGATTTGTTTGTTCAGCTATTGCTGTAATAACATTCAAAATCGAGCTTACTTCTTTCGATCGCTCATGTAACGACTTAGTAATGGCATTCGATTCGATAACAGATTTATGAATGGACGTCATTTGATTGACTGTATCTGAAACTGCCTGTCCACCAATTTCCGCCTCTTCTGTTGCACGATAGGACAACTCGGAGACTTTTACTGAGTTATCTGCAATCTGCTCGATACCCACAGAGATATCCGAAAGCGATCGGCTAGCTCCATCTACAGCATCCGTCTGCATTTCTGCACTATGTGCCACCTCTTGGATAGAAGTTGAAACTTGTTCTGTAGCATCACTTGTTTGTTCAGCACTTGCTGATAACTGCGCTGCAGAAGATGCGACTAATTCCGCATTTTTTTCGACACTTTGAATGAGTGTGCGAAGACTTTCTTGCATACTGTTAAAAGCCTGTCCTAAATGCCCAATCTCATCGTTTGATTGTATTTTTATATCCTGCGTTAAATCCCCCTTGCTAATCGTAATCGCCTGTTCTTTCAGACGAATAATTGGAGAAATAATTGATTTGGTGATGAAGTAAACAGCTATTGCACCAACAACAATGGCAATCCCAAGGATAAGAGCTGTTCGTTTTAAAATTGGAGCAGCCGCCGCTACAATTTCAGAGCTAGTGATCGTTCCAGCTAACTTCCAACCCGTCAAATCATTCGTAACATAAACTACCATCCTCGGTTGTCCAGCCACCGTTACTTCAAATTGCCCCTCATCTTGTGTATAAAGGTTATCTGTTATATCAGCAATTGCCTCATCCCCAGCTTCCTCAATAGGATGGGCAATATATTTACCACTATTATCTAGTAACACTGCATAACCAGTCTTACCAATGTCCACTTGATTAGTTAATGCTTGCAAATAATTCAAGTTAATATCCACAGCCACTACTCCAGAACCATCTGTTATTGCCTGGGAAATAGTCACAACCATTTCATTTGTACTAGCAGAGATATAAGGATCTGATATAATAAAATCGCCTTTGTTTGCCATTGCATCTATATACCATGGTCTTTTCCTTGGATCATATCCGTCCGGAGTGCCGATATCTGGCTCTTGAATAAATAAACCATGGGTAGTACCCATATATGTAAGTTCAGCTTCTGGATGCAAATCTCTATATTGTGCGAACATACTCCGTAATTCTGGACTACTTTCCCCCTGGTACATATTCAATGTTATTCTTTCAGAAAAAATCTGCATATCATGCACTTTTAACTGTAAAATATTATCAATTGTCATATCTAATAAACTGATATTTTCAGAAAAACCAGTCAGTATTTCATTTTTCACCGCATCTTTTGCTGTCACATAAGCTAATGCACCAACTATAATGGCTGGAATCATTAAAATCAGTACAAAAGACAGCATTAACTTCACTTTAATATTTTGTAAGCCCCCAAATATTTTGTTCATCCACCCACCCCTTCTCCTTGATATTTGATAGGTATCTTAGTACTTACAATAGGTACAACTATCATGAACATATTGTACCACATGAAAGTGTTTATTCTAATTTATCCGAAAAGTTTATTATTATAGATTCTAATGAGTATCTATTGAATTTGTTATACCGATTGGGTACGGATACTCTCTCTCCTCACAAAGACTAATCAAATTAAGTGATTATCATAGACCTATCGTTTATAATAAGGGTAGATTATACAACAAGAAATGGAGGAAGAATAATATGATTAGTCAACGATTAGCAGATGCACTTAACAAACAATTGAACAACGAATTCGATGCCGCTCACGCCTATATGGCAATGGCCGCTTATTGTGAACACAATAATTACAGTGGCTTTGCCAATTATTATCTCCAACAGGCAGAAGAAGAACGTTTTCACGCTATGAAAATCTATAATTATTTGAATGACCGTGGCATTCAAGCTAAATTTTCTGCCACATCTGAACCTAAAATCGATTTCAATTCTATTTTAGATACATTTGAATCTGGCTTGCTCCAAGAAAAAGCAGTGACGAAAAACTTCTATGAGCTTACTGATCTTGCTTGGGAAGAAAAAGAACATGCGACGATTTCATTTTTAAGATGGTTCTTGGACGAGCAAGTCGAAGAAGAAGCATCCTTTGATACACATATCGAGTATTTAAAACGTATTGGTGAAGATAAGAATGCATTATTCATTTATGAAAAAGAGCTTGGCCAACGTCAATTCTCTCCTGAAACTGGAGAATAAGGTATAAAGAAAACCACCCTAATGGGTGGTTTTCTTTATATATTGAATTTATGATTGTGACATAATCACCAGCGAAGGCGACTACTGGGGTAGCCAAAGCGATAAGACTGCCAATAGTTTTCTAGCCGGCTTTTCGCGAGAGGCATCCCCGAGCGGCTTTAGTAGGATTCTTTAGTTCAACTTATAGATTTAAAAAATAAGCTGCGACCTCTTGCCAATTGTTGAGGCGAGTATAGCCCGTTATATCACGATTATGCGGTGCTGTAAACAGTATGCCCTGTCCCGAAAATGTGTCTAAATGGCTCGGTGTATCATCAATTAAATAATCTGCATGAATAATACTTTTATCTCCACAAAAAACGAATTTCTTGTCATCCAAAAAACTGAAATGCTGTTTCAACCATTGATACTTTGGAGCTAGAGATGCTGGAAATTCCATTGCCGCCGTGACAATATAAATTTCATAGTAAGAACTTAACTTTTGGATTACATTTTGACTGTCCTTGATTACTTTTAAATCTAGAAAAAATGAGTCATTTGCTAAATAGGAATCTACCGTGTCTGCAAATCTAGCGTCCAACTCTACTAATAATTTCCCCTGTAAATCTTCAGTTGTATAATTCTCATCGAATTCCTTATTGAATAGCTCCAAACAGCTTGTACTGAAATGGGTAATTACTTCATCCATATCAATTGCAATTCGCTTCATTTTACAATCACCTTTTTCTTTTCTTCAAAAAATAAGTACACCAATCGATCCTACAATACCTACTATCCAATGAGCTTTGCCATATAGTATTCATTCTCATATTTTCCATTTACGAATAAGGAATCTTTTTTAATACCTTCAATTACAAAACCATTCTTCTGATACAATGCAATCCCTGCTGAATTACTTTCCATCACAGTCAGTTCCAAACGGTGAAGTTGATGATTTTTTGCCCATGCATTGAGTTGTTTAAATAGTTGGCTTCCTATTCCCTGTCCTCGATGCTCAGCAGTAATACCTATCACAAGGTAAGCGGAATGTTTTGCCCTATTTGCATCTCCTGCCACTACAATTAAATAGCCAACTAATTTCTCCTGTCGCTCCGCTACCAAAATAGTTGATGCATCTTGAAATGATTCAATCTTTTTACGGAATTGTTCTCCAGATATTTTTCTTTCACCCGCTTCAAATAACATGAAGTCTGAAGTCTTTTCTACTTCCTCAATGAGTTGTACCAAATTCTCCGAATCACTTGGTGTTATTTCTCTTATTTTCATCATACCATCCTCCAGTAGCATTACTTTTTATGGGACATAAAAAATAAGTTGCCGAAACAACTCATTTTTCTCTTTACCGTGCAATGACGAACACGCCGCCGCAATGGGAAAGCGGATAAAATTCGCATGTACACTCATTTTTTAGCGCTGCTGTCATTTCAGCAGCAACAAAATAAAATTCATCGTCATCCCAATAAGCTAGACTAGCGTCTCTACATAATTGAAGTGCTACACGTGTTTGAAAAGCGATATCACCGATGAATATTTTTCCACCCTCTGAAAGTAAAGGCAGCAAATTTGTGATAAATGTTAATTTATCTTCATCTGTTAAATGATGTAAAGTATATGTGCTAATAATGGCATCATACTGATTGACTACGATGTTTTCCGGTAAACCGTTTGAAATATCCCACTCTAGTAAATTCGCCATCGGCATTTTAGCCTGCGCAATTGCAATCATCTTCGCCGAAAAATCTAAGCCATCTAACTCATGACCATGATCATATAATTTACTTGCTAAAACAGCTGTCCCAAACCCTATATCCAAAACCTTTGACTGCTTCTGTTGCATGACTTCATTGAAAATGGTATTTATGATTTTCTTGTAACCAGCAAACGGATATAAATCATTATTCTCACTGACCTGCACCGTTTGATCATAATCATTGGCCCATAAATCGAATCCTTGCTTACTTAACATAAAAAATGCTCCCCCTATTATTCGGACGAGCTATCGACCATGTCGATTAGTCGCCGATTGTTTCTCCTAAGATATTGCGACAAACAGTTAAAGTAACCTTTTTCATAATAAACTCCACCTTTCATTGTGATTAAATATTACCATAATTAGGATAAAAATCAAGGCACCATATTCCCTGCAGCCTTATAAATGTCATACCATTCTTTTCTCGTTAGTTTAATGTTTGCGCCTGCGCATGCGTCTTTTAAGCGCTGGGGATTCGTTGTTCCCAACACGACTTGGATGTTGGCCGGATGACGGGTAATCCAAGCTGTCGCAATGGCTGTATTCGTTACATTGTAATGAGCAGCAATATCGTCAATTACTTTATTCAACTCTGCATACTTCTCTAAATCACCGAGAAACGGGCCTTCAAAGAAGCCACTTTGGAATGGTGACCATGCTTGTAGCTGAATATCATGTAAACGGCAATATTCGAGTACACTACTATCGCGATTAATGGCTTGATCGGTATTCATGTTCAATGCAATGCCCGCGTCAATCATCGGCGTATGAGCGATGCTGAATTGAACCTGGTTGACGACTAATTTATGTGGCGTATATTTTTGCAATAGCTCAATCTGCGCTGGATTATGATTGGACACACCAAAATTTTTTACCTTTCCACTACTATGTAAGGCCTCAAATGCTTCCGCAACCTCTTCAGGCTCCATCAATGGATCAGGACGATGCAACAATAGTAGATCCAAGTAATCCGTTTGTAACCGCTTTAAGATACCATCGACTGAGTCAAGGATATGCCCTTTAGAAAAATCAAAGTAGTTTTCCTGGCCTTTAATACCACATTTACTTTGTATAATCATTTTCTCACGGATCCTCGAATTCATTTGAATAGCTTCAGCAAATAATTCTTCACTGCGACCTTGCCCGTAAATATCGGCATGATCAAAGAAGTTAATTCCCTCATCAAGTGCTGTTCGGATTAGTTGCTCAATTTCTGGTAATGACAGCTGTGGCAAGCGCATATTGCCCATAATGATATTCGAGACATTTAGATCAGTATGTTTAATTTGGTTGTATTTCATGAAAAGCTCCCCCTTTAATTGTGAACAATACTATTAGAATACCTTATAATAGCAATGAAGGGACAATTAAAAGGTTTGAAAATTAAAATAACCATATTTGGAGGTGTATCATATGACATCAGTTGCTTTACTTAGAGGCATTAACCTGGGGAAGAAAAACAAAGTAGATATGATATCTTTAAGATCTCTCTTCGAACAAATGACCTATAAAAATGTTCGTACATATATTCAAACGGGCAATGTTCTTTTTGATGGGACATCCTATGACATTCAACACATCGAAACAAACTTACGGGTTACATACGGGTTTGATATTCCTGTTGTTGTACGAACGATGCAGGAGCTACTGGAGATTCAGCGACACCCTATTTTTTCAAAGGAACAAGTATACGTTATGTTTCTAGGAAAGGACATTTCTGATGAACAACAAGCTTTGCTAGATGAGTTAGTCGATGATGAATTTGTCGTTATCAATAAGAAGAATATCATTATTGCTTTATCGAAAAGCTACCATCAAACAAAATACACAAATACCTTTTTCGAAAAGAAGTTAGCTATGCATTCAACCGCGCGTAATCAAAATACGGTGAATAAGATTCTGACTAAAATGTAATATTCGTTTCGGGGATGTTTTGACAACGGCTCATATACTCGTCAAGCGATTAAGGCACCCAGAAAGTAAAGATATTGCAACATTGGCCGACTTGCTACCGTTAAACTTGATGCAACAGGGAATTCAAACTCCCTGTTGCATCAAGTTAGTTTACATCTTCTACTTCTGTTAATCTTCCGAGGTCTGTTGAACCAAAAAGGAGCAGTAATAGAAATACGATTAAAATAACCGTATTGAGAAATTTCATACCATCAAAACCTGTTGTTTCACCTGTCACGCCCCGTTCCCCTCTCTTTATTCATTCGCTTTGTAAATCCTTCAATAATTTCATCTATCGTTAGATCACCATTTTTCGCAAGAAAATCTGTCATTTCATCTACTTTTTGACCATTCATTTTCTTAAATTCACCTAACAAGGACACAGCAATAACAGGCCTATCCCTAAATAATTGGACAGAGTCTACTTTCAATTTACCAAGTAAAAGAAGGGATGCGGCAACAATTTCAATATCCTTTCCCTTCAAGAGATCATTTAGCGTGTATGTTGAATGCTTATTGCGATTAGAATTATTGGAATACACGCATAAACACATCCTTTTCGGGATTTCATATCGACTATTACTTTATTATATGTTGACAACATAGGCTAGGTGCGACAGGCTACTCAATTTACATTTGCAAATGATTTCACTTTATAGTAGTATGCAAGTAGTTACTTACATACATTAAAAGGATGTGATCATCCATTGCAGACACAATCGACTTCAGATCGAATTATTGATGCTACAATCGAGCTTACTAGTAAAAAAGGATATAAAGCCGCGACTACGAAAGCCATTGCTGAATTGGCTGGGGTCAATGAGGTAACCATTTTCCGTCACTTTGGTAACAAACGAGGGATCTTGAAGGCTGTTATCCAGCGATTTTCATATGGTCCGTTATTGCAAAAAATTATCAAAGAAAAAGTCATTTGGGATTTAGAAACAGACCTCTATAACTTTTCAAAGGAATACCAGGATTATTTAATGTCGATAAAAGATTTTGTATTAATCGGTTTTAAAGAGGCTAATGCATTCCCAGAAATCGATGAAGAAATCGCAAATATACCTTTATTCATAAAAAAGGAACTAATCGACTATCTTTGTGAAATGAAAAAAAGGGGTAAGTTAGCAGAAGTGAATGTCGAGGCGACGGTCATGTCTTTAATCGCTTTAAATTTTGGATTTTTCATTTCCCGCGCCCGTTTAGGTTTAAATGTTACGCAGCTATCAACAGAAGCATTGTTGACGACCAGTATTGGTATTTTTTCTAGGGGTCTAGCTCCCTAGAAAAAATTTTATTATAGATGCAAGTGTGTACTTACTTACATTTAAAATGGAGGGGTCATAATGATGAATGGATTAAAAGCTTTATTTCAAGTACGGGAAACGTATATAGGAATTGCTGCGGCAATTGCTTTTCAGCTTATTTTCTTCAGTGTATGGATGACAGCCTATGATGGTGTCAATGATCGTGTCAAGAACTTATCGATTGGAGTGGTGAATGAGGATGATGGAATGGGGCAAGAAATTGCTTTGCAAATTCAACAGCAGGCGCCATTTGCATTCAAAACGTATACATCCATCGAACAAGCACAATCTGCTATGAACGAACGAAAAATTGAAATGATTATTCAAATTCCAGCATCACTAACGGAATCGATTCAAACAGGTTCCGAAACTAATATCATCTATTGGATTAACCAGTCGAATGCTAGTCTTACAAAAACAATGATGGAAACGACCGCGTTTCATCTTCATGAGCAAGTGAATCGAGGCTTCTACCCTTTACAAAAAAATGAAGCAGCATCTGTATTTACACAGCAATTGCAACAACTACCTATGCAAACAGAACTAGCAGATGCAATAGGTGAAGCAGTGGTACTGACACTCCATTCTATCCAAGATCAACCGATTGGATCGGCTGTTCGGAAAACAAATGATGTGGATGGATTTGCGGCTAATTTAGTTCCACTTATGGTCATCATTTCATCCTTTGTTGGCGCGATGGTGATGGTTATGCAGCATGAAGCGGCCGCTAGTTTAATACACGAGCGTGTTTCGAAGTGGCAATTGTTTTTTGCTAGACAAATCATTAATATCGGGGTCGCCTTTTTACTCCCCCTCTTAACTACGGGCTTGATGGGTATTTTTAATATTTCAAGTCAGGAACATTTTCTCACGATTTATACCTTTCAAGCCATCTTGTTTTGGTCTTTCTTATCGTTAGCACAAGTATTTGTACTGGCGTTTGGAAATCTCGGCATGATATTTAATATTTTGGCACTCTCTCTACAACTTGTTACTTCTGGGGTACTTGTCCCCACAGCGCTGCTTTCTGATGGGTATGCAAAGGTCGCTTCATGGTTGCCTGCAACTTATGGAGCGGATGGCTATTACACGATTATTTTTGGTGGCAGTGCTTCTAGTATTACTAATAATCTGCAATCCCTTGCGATTATCATTGCTGTGAGTTTGATCATTTCATTCGGAACAGTCGCTCTTAAACGTGATAAAAAAGTATCGATTATGCAGGACTCTTCAGAAAGTAAAATAATCCCCCGACCAATTCGTTGATCGAGGGATTAGGACTTATTGTTGTAAATAGCGTCTTGCTCCGGAGTAATTTGTTTTGTATATGCCGATATCGATGGGAATGATTTCAACTTTCCGACTGGAATTCGGCGCGTGAAGCATTTTACCATCTCCAATGTACATGCCAACATGATACACTTTTCCTTTACCTCCATTGTATGCAAAAAACATCAGGTCTCCTGACTGCAGATTATTTTTGGCGACTGGTGTACCATGCGTTGCTTGCACAAAGGAATCACGAGGGATAATGATGCCATGATTTTTATACACGGAATGGATAATTCCAGAGCAGTCGAAGCCAAAGCCAGATGTCCCCGCCCATAGATACGGTAAACCAAGAAACTTCTTCGCACTGTTGACGATATCTTGTTGCGATGGTTTTGGAACGGCTGCATAGTTTTCGAACGTTTTAGCATCCTGTTTACGTAAATATTTTACACCGTTGGCTGGCGTTTGAACGTGTAGCCAATCCTTCTCTTCTTTTAGTACTGGCAAAATCGTCGTATAGCTGATATCCATAAAACTATATTTATCGGATAGCTTCGGCTCGTTGTATAGCTTGGCAACAGCTGCATCGACAATAGCGATTGGGCAATCTTCATAATTCGGATAGACTTCGGTAATATGTGATTTAGGAACCCATCCTGGATAGCCGGATTTGTTGTGCGGTACGTATTGGTCTTTGACAGCAATTTGGTACCAATTGCCGCTACTTTTTAAGATTGTAACTTCCTGACCATATAAAGCTTGTGTATCAATTTTGCCAACTAGCCATAATTTCTGATTGACACTCAAACTTTTCGCCCATTCCCCGACATCTGTTGGGCTTGTTAATGAAGGACGATCGACTACACGATTTTTATCAGGTTGTTTCCAAAGCGTTGTCACTTGCACATTAACGATATGTGTTTTTGCATTGTTCGGCTTGTAACAAGTTTTGACCTGTTGAAGGTCTGGGTTAAGAATGCGCGCCAAGAAGACAGCAAAATTCGTTTTTGTTATGAATGCTGTTGGCTGATATGTATTATCTGCATAGCCTGTTGTAATGTTATTGGCAAATAAGGTTTTGATAGCATCAGATGCCCAGTAGGTTTCCGGTACATCACGAAAAGCGTAATCAGATGTTCCTTCCAAATTGAATGCATTGACAAGGATTGCTGCCATTTGCCCTCTCGTCAATGGGTTATTCGGCATGAACTCGCCGTTTGCATTGCCACTCATAATACCTTCATCAGCTATTGTTGCAATGATGTTATAGTCTTCGCCCTCAGGGGTAACGTCATTGAAATTGGGTGCTGGTCGATCCTCCGTTTCAAGCCCAAGTGCCTGAATCATCATGGCGGATGCTTCCAAACGAGTGATTTCTTTATTGACGTTGAAATCACTTGTCGGATCAGCTGTGATAATCCCCTGTATAGCTAAATAATCTAGTTCGGCTTTTGCCGAAAAGTTGTCACCTACATCTTTGAATAATGGTGCAGCAGATGCACTGCTAATTGTGGTAAATACAACGAAAATGGCTAGTAAATTTGCTAGTAATTTTTTGGTCATGCGTTTACTCCTTTGCTGTTCGATTATCTATCTACTGTATAGGAGAATGAAGATTCTGTATAGTTGTATTTTTCATTGTATGTGTTTGACGCTTTGTTGCGCACATCCAGACATTTATCGACAAAAAAGCTTGAAACATCTACCCTAGGAGTAGTCCCATCGTTTCAAGCTTAGCCACGTTCTTTTTGTTAGTTTTGGATCAATAGCTCAAGGAAATCTTCCGAGACATATGTTTTCATCCCCTTGAGTTCAGGTGCTACTTCAAATTGACGAAGACTTTTATTATAACCATACATTTTTTCACCACGCGTAATTGTGAATGAACTGTTTTGGAGTGTAACGAGTGCACCATTAGTCTTTGGTTGAGATAGAACATTGTAACCAAGGTGCTCAGCTACTTTACGAAGTGGAATCATTTTAACGCCGTTTTTCATATAATGATCATTGGCGATAATTTCTTCCACACCAGTCGTTACGTCAGGTTTTTCTTCTAGTTCTGGTGTTACCTCAGGTGCTTCTTCACTTATATCATCCAAGGCAATCACTTTAGTTGGCGGTGTTTGTGGTGGTAAACTCATTGTCGTAATTGAGTAAAAGACCATCAATTCTTTGCCTTGTAAATCTTTCATTTCGATTGCTTCACCCTGTTGATTAAATAGTGGTGTTTCTTCACCAATGTTCAATTTTAATTCGCCGTCGAGGCTAAGGTAATTTTTATCGAATTGACCAATTTTGACTGATCCAAAATCTTTTTCATCTTTAACGATGACGATTTCAGGCGTCACTGTTGCTGGATAAATCATGATCATTGGTTTGTTTTTATCATAGTAAGCTTCTACTATTGCACCTTTTTTCAAGTCTGCTAGTTTCAATTGATTTGTTGTTGTGCTATTGAATAGAAGAGATTCATCATTGATACGTAAAATCATAATCAGTTTATCTTCATTTTCAATCGTTAGTCTAATGCCATCTGTTTCTTTTTCAATTTCTTGAATAACACCCGTAGCTTTCATGTAATTTGTTGTATTTTGTACTTCTTCCTGCTCTTTGTCCGTTATAGCTGGCGTACTATCCTCCTGTGCAAGTGCTGAATAGCCACCTAGTGTGCTACCTGCTAGTAATGCCGCTAATGCAATTGTACTCATTTTTTTCATGTTATTTCTCTCCTCACTTTTTGTTACTAATCGATTTGACGGGGTATAGAGGAAGAAGTTACACTTTTTTTGTATTTTATTTTTTCTTTGTCGAATTGGTCATTTTTTTGACAAACAAATAGATCTACCATGAATGGCAGATCTGTTTGTTGTAACCTTCAGACAGAGGTCAATTGAATGGCGTTTCACTGAATGCCTTAATTCAAATAATGCTAAAAAAACCTTCTATTTTTCGTCCAATAAAATAGATGCTAAAATAGCTATCGCTTTGTCGATTTCTTCGTTTGTTACTGTTAATGGCGGTAACAAACGAATGACGTGTGTGCCTGCTTGCACTAGCAACAAGCCCGCCGCTTCCGCTTGTTGAATAATAGGTGCAACCTCATCTTGGCATACAATCCCGAGTAATAAACCTTCACCACGAATTGCAAATTGATCTTGCGGTAATGTAGCTTGTAGCTTATCTATTAAGTAGTCAGATGTACGCTGCACCTGTTGTAGAAATTCATCTTCAAAAACGATGTTAATAACAGCTTGCGCTACTGCTACTGCGAGTGGATTACCACCGAATGTTGTCCCGTGCGTGCCAGGTCCGAATGACTCAGCAAGTGCTTTCGTTCCTAGCATAGCCCCAATCGGGAAGCCCCCGCCTAACCCTTTAGCAAGGGTGATGATATCGGGTTGGAGATTTGTCTGCTCGTAAGCATAACGCGTTCCTGTTCGGCTAATCCCCGTCTGCACTTCATCGATAATCAATAAAATTCCTTTTTCCTGACAAATATCCGTTATCGCCTGTGCAACATCTGGATCGAGCTGATTCACACCGCCCTCTCCTTGAATAGCTTCTAGCATAATTGCCGCTACATCTTCGTCGATTGCTGCTTCAAGCTGCTGTTTGTCATTGTATGGAATCGTTCGGAACGTTTCTAATAATGGACCGAATCCTTGACGAACCTTGTCTTGCCCCGTTGCCGACATCGCACCAAACGTCCGGCCATGAAATGATTGTTCGAATGTAATGATGATATTTTTCTTTGTATGCCTACGGGCTAATTTAATAGCCGCCTCATTAGCCTCGGCACCACTGTTACAAAAGAAAGCCTGACCAAATGGTGTATCTGTTACAAGTGCCGCGGCCAGCTGTTCTTGCTCCGGACTGGCAAATAAATTTGAAATATGCCATAGTTTTTCGCTTTGTTGTTTGAGAGCCTCAACGATAGCGGGATGCGCATGACCGAGACTAACTACTGCGATGCCACTTGTGAAATCGAGATACTCTTTTCCTTGATCATCCGTAACGATTGTTCCCTGCCCATTGACAATGTGAACAGGACGTCGTGCGTAATTTTGAAATAATGTACTCAAGCGAAAACCCCCTCGGATTTAATAGCCGTTCCTTCCAATTGCTGACCGACAATTTGTACCGTAGGAATACCCGCCCCTAAACTATCTAATGCAGCTTTTACTTTCGGTAACATGCCTCCGTAAATTTCACCTGTACCAATCCATTGTGCAATTTTAAAAGGTGTCACAACCCGTTGGACTTCCTCTTTTATTTTAATACCGGGCGTATCCGTGACAAGAAGTAGGCTATCTGCTTTAATCGCAAGTGCGACCTCACTAGCAACCGTATCCGCATTAATATTCAACGGCTCTCCATCATCAGTTGCTCCAATACAGGCAATCACAGGAACAAGGCCTGCTACGAGAAACGTTTCCAGTAATTCTGCGCGGACATGCTCGATATGACCGACCGAACCGTACAGCTCTTCATCTAATAACGTACAGGTCAGCAAATTGCCATCATAGCCACTAAGACCAATTGCATCGATGCCTCCCTTATTCAATTGATGAACAAGCGCTGGATTTACTTGACCAACTAATGTGGACTGTACAATACCTACAGCTTCTTTCGAAGTTACCCGAATCCCACTCACGACAGTCGAAGTGACACCATTTTTAGCGAGTTGTTGATTGATAGCAATCCCTCCGCCATGCACAATGATTAGATCATTGCCTGCGTCTTGTAACTGTTTAAACTTGGAGAAAAAGCTATCATCTAAGCCTTCCAGCATACTTCCACCTAATTTGATCACCATACGCTTACGAGCGATAGGTTGCGTTGATTTGAACGTAGTCATATGTTAAGTCACACCCCCATGCGATTCCTTGGCCATTGCCTTGATGCAATTCGACCGTAAATTTCACTTCTGGTTGTTTTAAATAAACGAGTAATTGCTGCTCTGAAAATATGATTGGCTCGCCATTTTCAACGACCGTAGTTGTACCTATTTTAATCGTAATAGCATTCGGGTCCAATATTGCTCCGCTATAACCGACCGCTGCGATAATGCGTCCCCAGTTCGCATCACAACCAAAGACGGCTGTTTTGACAAGTGGTGAACCGACCACAGATTTAGCAATCATACGCGCTTCATCATCTGTAATTGCACCGATGACTTCTACTTCAATTAGCTTCGTCGCGCCTTCCCCGTCTTTAGCAATCATTTTCGCCAAATCTTGAGAAACAGCATGCAATGTTTTCACAAATAGCGACCAATCTGGGTGAGCTGGTGTCAATGAGTCATTTCCAGCCATGCCATTCGCCATGACGACAACCATATCGTTAGTCGACGTATCACCATCAACCGTAATAGAGTTAAACGTTTTGTCCGTCACTAGCTTCAATGCTTCTTGCAAGTAGACGGATTCAATATTCGCATCTGTTGTGATGAAGCCAAGCATTGTAGCCATATTCGGAGCAATCATACCCGAGCCTTTTGCTGTTCCAGCCATAATGATTTCTTTACCATCAATGATTGCGCTATATGCTGTATTTTTTGTCACTGTATCTGTCGTCAATATCGCTTGCGAAAAAAGAATAGAGCCTTCCAACTCACTGATTGGTTTTATTTTGTGAATACCTTTGACAATAGGCTCCATGTGCATAATTTCACCAATAACACCCGTTGACGCGACACCGACTAATTCTGGTGCAATGCCTAGCTTTTCAGCCGTCGTTTGTTGCATAAGCAATGCATCCTTCATGCCTTGCTGCCCCGTACATGCGTTGGCATTTCCAGAGTTCACAATAATTGCCTGCATCTTTCCAACCTGCTGAACAACTTCTTTTGTCACTAATAGCGGGGCTGCCTTTATCGCATTTGTTGTAAAGACTCCTGCTACACTCGCTGGCACTTCACTAATGAGCAATGCTAAATCATTCTTCTTATATTTAATGCCGCAGTGAATGCCAGCCGCTTTAAATCCGATAGGTGAAACGATATTTTTACGCGAAATACGCTTCACGGTTGGACAAGTCGTTGTCATAGTGTTTCCCCTTCCTTATATAAAATCAAATGCGCCTTGGCTTTTTTAGCCAACAAGGAAGGATTGAACTTCATCCTTCCTTGTTGATTAAATGAATGCTGGGACAAAGGCTAAACCAGTCATTTCTTCAAAATCAAGCTGGACATTCATATTTTGAATCGCTTGCCCTGCTGCGCCTTTTACTAAATTATCGATAACCGAAACGATGGTAGCCCGATTTGTCCGTGGGTCTACTTTAACGTGCAGGTCACAATAATTGGAGCCATATACTTGATTGGTCCCAAATTTCGTTGTTTCTTGTAAGACACGTACAAATGGATGATTTTCATAAGTTTGCTGTAAGCAATCGACAAGCTGTGCTTCTGTGACACCTTCTTTAACAGGTGCATAACTCGTTGCCAAAATTCCCCGCGTCATCGGTACAAGATGCGTTGTAAATGTGATAGGTGGTGCTTCTTGTGCAAACAATCCAAATGCCTGTTCAATTTCCGGGATATGTTGATGCTGATGTATTTTATAGATTGCTGTATTTTCATTCGTCTCACTAAAATGCGTCATTTGACTTGGCTGATTGCCCGCGCCGGACACACCACTTTTTGCGTCGATGATTAAACCGCTAGCATCAATCAAATTATTTTTTAACAATGGTAGTAACGACAGTAAGACGGCTGTTGGATAGCAGCCTGGGTTCGCAATTAACTGTGCCTGCTGAATCGCATCACGGTTCCATTCCGTTAATCCATAAACACTTTGTGAAACTGCCTCTTGTGGAGCAGCTTGCTTGCTATACCACTGTTCATATTGTGCTACATCCTTTAATCTGAAATCGCCAGACAAATCAATCAGTTTTGGCCCTTTGCCAATTAACGGCGGAAGAAGCTGACTCGCCACTCCAGCAGGTGCACTTGAAAAAACAACATCGTATTGCATTAATCTCTCCATTTCTATTTTCTGAAGAGGTTGATCGACTATATTCATAAGATGTGAATACTTATGCGAAAACACGGTTCCTTCTTCCGAGGACGTGAATAATTCGATTTGTTCGATTTCAGGGTGATTATGCAGGAGCCGAATGAGCTCAAGTCCCCCATACCCTGAAGCACCAATGATTCCAACTTTCATAACAGCCACCCCTTCATACAAGTTAGACTTATTATATGTATGCATAATTATAAAGTCAACTGTATTTTTACTTATTATAAATATTTCAGTATTGTATGCGTTTACACACCCGAGTACTAGACATTCACAATTTATTCACAGATGTGCTATAATTTGATTAGCATCTGGTACTATTAATAGGTATCAGCTATTTATGTAGGAGGTTATTATGGACGATTTATTGAAACTAAAAGGTAAAAACATAGTTGTCATGGGTGTTGCGAATGAACGAAGCCTTGCGTGGGGAGTTGCAAAATCTCTATTTTCAGTCGGTGCAAATGTCATCTTTACATATCGTAAGGAGCGTTCACTAGTAAAATTGGAGAAATTATTAAGTACGAATGGGTACGAAGCTAAGCTCGTTGTACAATGTGATGTCAACGAAGATAACAGCATCCATGAAGCTTTCGGCAAAATCGGTACGGAAGTTGGTACGATTCACGGGGTTGTCCATTCACTTGCATTTGCGCATGCGGAGGATTTGAAAAACGACTTTGTCCAAACGACAAGAAGCGGGTACGCATTTGCACAGGATACAAGTTCTTATTCACTCATCGCGACTGCCAGAGAAGCCCGTCCATTCATGACAGATGGTGGATCTATCGTGACAATGAGTTACCTCGGTGCACAGCGTGTGCTGGATGGTTATAATGTGATGGGTGTTGCAAAAGCAGCACTAGAAGCATCTGTAAGATATTTGGCGTTCGATTTAGGGAAAGAAAATATCCGTGTCAATGCTATTTCTGCCGGAGCCATTCGCACACTGTCTGCCAAAGGGATTGCTTCCTTCAATACGATTTTGACTCAAATTGAAGAACAAGCTCCATTAAGACGCAACGTAACACAAGAAGAAGTGGCAGATATGACGCTTGTTACACTGAGTAATCTATCTCGTGGTGTAACCGGCGAAATTATTTACGTCGACGCAGGCTATAATATTATGGGATAATCCAACTTGGAGAGGACAATTATTGTCCTTTCCAAGTTTTTTATTCCATTACATATTGGAGTTCTAACATGTTATAATCGAATAAAAGAGGGAGAGGAGGAAACAATATGGAAAATACATTAAACTTGATTCTTCAGGAATTGAAGGGTGTTAATGGGCGATTGGATTCTTTGGAACAAGGACAGAAAGCTTTGGAACAAGGACAGAAAGCTTTAGAACAAAGGATGGCTTCTGTTGAGAATAGAATGACAAGTCTTGAACAAGGCCAACAAGAAATACGCAAGGATCTTGCCGAATTAAAAGAAAGTCACCTTGAATTGCCGAGTGGTCTAATCGACAACTTCGGTATATTCAATAAAAGTATTGAAGAACTTATACAAGACCGTACCTATACACTGAACAAACGACTTTATGATGTTGAATCAGACATTCAAAAAATTATGCGACTCCAGAAAATCGTTTAACTTGCCCCTATTCCCTGCCCCAAAGAAGCGTTATGTCACAAATGGAATATCCATTTATGACATAACGCTTCTTTACTTTTGATTAATCCAACTAGGTAGCTCCTTTCTCATCGTTCTTACTTCCGTGTAACTAATTTACCAGCGACTTTGCAATTTTACCGGCGAGTCCGCGAAATTTATTAGCGAGTCACCCACTTTACCAACCAAAAAGCCAGCCACCTATTTCAACGTCCCCGTATTCAATAAATTAAAATCCACAGTTACTTCATACGCGACTGATTTAATAATTTGCTCCGTCAGCTCCTCAGTCCATTTGCCATCATAATACATTCTAAAATACTCACTAAAACCAATTGGATCAATCTCTAGTTCCCTCATTTTCTCTATTAGCTCCTCCACATCTTTCTTTATCCGCTGACTAATTTCTGTTTCCAACCTCTTATACTCCTTCTCTTTCCCTAAATCTTTATTTCCTTTGTATTCATATAATGCACCTTGTAACCTGAGCTCAATCGACAATTGTGGAGAGGCAACTTGGCGATTGCTTTTTATGTTCACCTTATTTTCAATCAATTCAATATGCACTTGTTCTTTTTCACCATCTTCATGAATGGTGATGGCTAGCGGTGACAACTTATCCAACCCTTTCAAAGCCTGCATAAGCGAGGACTCTCTTCTAGATATGGTATCAATCATTTTCCCCGTATCAAACAAAGCCACTCTTGCAATTTCTACGGAGTCCTCTTTTAATTCCAAATAAGGCACTGTCGAATAAAATATCGGACTTGTCTCTGTATATTGAAAGTCGTGCATCGTTGTAAAAGGACTAAATGATGTATGAAGCTTAGGTTGCAGTAAATCATTTAAATAAGAATCCGTATTCGGCTTGTCTAGAAAACTTGCACGTAACACATCTTCTGCGCGTTCCTTCACGATTGCCAAACGAACATTGTTGCCCACTGTCGAATTCCGATAGAAATGCTCAATGACTTCCGCAACGTGACCATTTCTTGCAAATTCTTCGCTAAACAATAGTGTCCTCAGCTGATTTAAAATAACCATCTTGTCGGCTTGCGCGGAAACTTTTACAAGTCCCTCTTGTATTAACTGTGTATCAACTGAATAGGTTTGTGTATTTTCCTGTGATTCAGTGGAGGGATATGGCAATGATACCGTCATTCTCATTTCTTCCTCATCGCTCATATCAAATGCGATACTACTAGCCATCGCCAAATCTTCCACAGATCTCTGCTTCCCTTGTTCCGAACAGCCAACTAACAGGAGGAGGAAGATAGGTAAAATTCTTTTCATTTCACACCTTCTTTTGCTGGCTTCACTAAATGAATGATACATAAAAATAGTGGCCAAATGATAAATGCATAGTTTATATAAAACACACGCTCATAAATCATCTTTTGTACTTCTTTTGGAAATGGGATGTTAATAAAGAGGAAAATAACCGTAGCAACGATATATAAATGACTCTTTTTTTCTGCCATACGAATCGAGTCGATGCCCCTCTTTACTACCCATAAATAAGCAGTAGTCGTTGTTAAAATAAAGAAAACCCACAGCGAAATGGCTAAAACGTCCACCCGTTCGAGAAAAGAAAGCTTAACCGCGTTAAACAAATACAACACAGGATATAATACATTTTCCAGTTGCCATATTGAAAAATACATGACACTAGTAAGAACAGTCACGAGATAGAGAATGGCGCATATCCAAATGCCTAATGAGGCTTGTTTAAATGCGCGTTGTTGATGAATAATATACGGAAAATAAAACAGTATTAATTCAAACCCTGACATCGAAATAAACCCTTTTTTAGTCGCTGTGAACAATTCCTGAGCTGTGAAATTAAAAAGAGGTAATGCATGCCGAATATCTCCGTCAGTCATCCCCCATTTCAAGAAATAGATAATCCACGTCACGAGGAAAAAACTCATAATACAATAACGGGCAATTGATTTGATGCCTCCACTCGTTATATAGACCAAGACTAGGAAAAATAGAAATAGCGGCCAGGTTGTCGTTCGATCCGGTAAAGCAACGACTTGTATGAGATCCAAATAACCTTCGCAAATAGCTGCTATCAGGACAATTAGATAGCCCAGCAAAAAAAGATTGAGACCCTTCCCTACCCATCGACCGAATAACTTTTCATGGATAGCAAATAAATCATGCTCTTTATATTTCGATACAAGCCATATCATCGGCAATACTAGCAAGTTTGCAATCAGTGCAAATAAGAGCGGGAACCACCACTGACTATAGCCTGCGGGACTGAGTAAATTTGGCAGCGTTAATAAGGTGCTACCAATCATCACATTTTGCACAAGAAAAACAACATGATAACCATTCAATACTTTTGTATGGTTTTGTTCCATAATCTACTTCTCTCCTTTTGTAGGAGGTACGGCTCTTGAAACATCCTTTGTATTTTTCAGAAAAGAAGTCGGGAGCCTGACAACACTATCAAGCAAATCCGACCATTTTCTTGGAATCATAGGTGTCATATAAGGTGTGCCTAAAGAAGTTAAACTCAATAAATGCTGCATGAGCCATGCAAAAGCAATCATTTGGCCATAAAGACCAAATATCCCTGCTGATATGATAAAGAGATAGCGAATGACACGACTTGAATTACTCATTGTAAAACTCGGTGGTAAAAAAGACAGTAAAGCTGAAATCGCCACTAACACAATCAGTGTATTGCTGACAAGTCCCGCTTCAACAGCCGCCGTTCCAATAACGATACCGCCAACAATACCAATCGTTTGCCCAATCTTTGTTGGCATTCGCGAGCCCGCTTCTCGTAATACTTCAATAACAAGTTCCATAAAAAGGACTTCAATGACCGGAGGAAAAGGAACCCGGCTGCGAGACTCCTGCAGGTTTATCAACACTTCAAATGGTAAGATTTCTGGATGAAAGGATAATGCCGATATATAAAAAGGCGTAAGCATAATCGTCAAAAAGAAGCCGAAAAAGCGCAGACATCGCAATAATGTAGCCGTCGTCCAGCGATTATAATCATCTTCTGGGGATAGAAAAAACTCCAAAAACGTGCTTGGACAAATTAATACACCTTGACTATTATCCATCATAATAATAATTCGTCCATCCAATAAAGCAGATGTGACAGCATCCGGCCGTTCCGTCATATGATATTGCGTAAATGGTGAGAATTGGTGTTCCTCCATTAACTGGCTTACAATTGAAATATCATTAACCCCTGGCCAATCAATGCCATCGATTTTTGTAAAAACACGACTCAAGTTCTCCTGATTAACTATTGTTTCTATATATACGACTGTCAATTTAGTATTTGTTTCTGTTCCGACAATGTAGTTCTTACTTTTCAAATTCGGATTTCGAATTCGCCTTTTAATGAGCGATAGATTTGTCTGCAACGATTCAGTCAATGCATCCCGGGGTCCACTAACTGTCGATTCTGTATCTGACTCAGCAATTGTTCTCGCTGGCGGACTATATGTATTTACTGTGAAATAAAGGTCTTTTTTATGAAAATACAATAGGGTATTTCCTTCTGTAATGGCAGACAACACTTCAGTAAGGGTCTCTTGTTCAATAATTTTTGCAGTTTGAGTAATCTCTTCCCTACCATTGAATAAAGGAATAATAACCTTTTCATGGAACGTCAAGTTATCGATAAGCGAACTAAAGTAAATAATCGTTACCTTTTCTTCAGGCGTTTCGATTTCTTTATGGACAACATCGCCGATTCCTTCTAATTTCTTCTGCAATGTAGTAATTAGAATATTTTCCGTCTTGTTTTCCTGCCAAAATCCTATACCGTTCACCTTCTTTATCCTTATATCTGTTGTATAATTATTTCCTAAACCACAGTGATTTATACATATTGATTACTTCTAGATTGATAGGGAACTATTTGCATAATAAATTCCTACCAATCCACTTTTTCGTTATATACTAGACTGAAGGACTTGAGGTGAAGTAGATGAAACGACAACCGATTTATGTGGAAGTTCCAATTAACGCGGAGATTGAAGAAATATGGGATGCATCGCAAAAACCGGATATGCATGAACAATGGGATCTTCGATTCTCTTCTATTACCTATCTACCTAAAATAGATGGAGAACCACAAAAATTCGTCTATACAAGAGCATTCGGACCTTTTCTACAAGTAGAAGGTTGGGGGCAAAGTATTGGATCATTCCATAAAGCAGACGGCACACGCTCGTCTTCTCTGCATTTTGGAACAGATCAATGGATTTCTCCTATTCGAGAAGGTCGAGGATATTGGAAATATGAACCACAAGATAATCATGTGAAATTTCTCACACAATATGATTATGATGTGAATTTCGGCAAAGTCGCTGAAATTGTGGATAAAATCATTTTTCGTCCACTTATTGGCTGGGCAACTGCGCTTAGTTTTGATGTTCTGAAAAGATGGTTGGAACAAGGAGAAGTACCACGCTCCCAGTACATGCGATTTTTTTCTACCTATTTAATAACACTGTTATTTGCCTTCATTTGGCTGTATCAAGGGCTTGTCCCCAAAATCATCGGTATGCATCCTGAAGAGCGTGCGATGACGGGAAGTGCCTTGTCATTATCAGAAAACGGGGCTACGACAGCCGTACTGTTTATCGGAATTGTCGAGGTTTTATTTGGGATTGCCTGGCTGTTATATCGTCGTAAGCGACATTTATTCATGTTGCAGCTCATTCTCTTCCCACTACTAACAATTGTGTCAATCGCTGCTGTTCCAGCAATAGCAATCCATCCGTTCAATCCAATAACATTCAATTTGTCGCTCATCGTTCTATCGATTATTGGACTGCTCATCAGCAAAGATGTTCCATCGTCGACAAGCTGCAAACGAAAAAGGTAGGTGATTTTATGTCGATTTATAAAAAAATAATGGGAAGCAATTTCGACCGCCTACACCCTATGCTTCAAAAAAGATACGATTTATCGGAGGGGACTGTCTTCAAAGCCTCAGGTATCATGAAGGATATTAAAGGCGGCCCGAGATGGCTCTACCCAATTTTCCGGGCAGGCATTCGATGGAAGTTGCTGTTCCCTGAACAAGGGAAGGACATTCCATTTACGATTAGAAATCATGCATTTATGAGCGATATGGGCAAAAGTCAGGTGCACTGGGAACGAATTTTTCATTTTGGCAATAAAAAACGCTATTTCAACGCATTAATGAGTCTTGATGAAAAACAATCGATTATTCAGGATTACCTTGGAGAGCCACATCTTTTGTACGCTGATTTAGCACTTCATGTCACTAACAATGGCAGTTTGACCATTCAATCGTTAAGACAGCGATTAGTTCTTGGAAAGGTTGAAATTCCATTGCCTAAGCTTTTTCAAGGGCTTGCGACAGTAATCGAAAGATATGATGATGACCAAGAGCTTTATCAGATCCATGTCACGGTTCGAAATCCTTTGATTGGTAGAGTATTTTCCTATGAAGGGACGTTTTCCGCTGATGAAGATACGTAATTTTGCTATTGTTCATGTCCTATTATTTTTAACAGTTGCCATGCTTAGTGAAAATCCATGGCCCTTTCTAATGCTGACAGTTGCACAGCTTGTCTATGTACCAATTGCTTTACGACTTATTTGGATAAAGTTCGATTGGTTTGCTAAAAGGTATTGGTATTTTGCCATTCCAGCTTATACAGCAGTTGCGCTACTGCAAATAACGCCTGCTTCAAAGTGGGATATTCTACTAGCTGCAGTGTATTTATTGTTTACAATTGTCATTGCACTGTATGGATTATCACGCTTTTTCAACAGAGGTTTTTCAAATATAGAAGAATTTTCGATTGATGCAGGGCTCATCTATGTAGCACTTGGTGGAGCTTGGTTCTTCGCCTACATAACTGGTATTAATACAGGCTTTAGTCCGCTCATCACTTGGTTAACAGGAATCCATTTTCATTACTCAGCATTTTTGTTACCGATTTTCATGGGATTTGCAGGCAGGCTCTATAAACCTCGATTATATGGGGCTGTCTGTTCCATCATTCTTGCGTCACCAATGATTGTGGCGATTGGAATTACGTTTTCTCGATGGATTGAACTGCTGTCCGTTATTTTATACATAATAGGTCTCGGTGGGTTAATTTTTATAGCTTGGAAAACTCCTTTCACCAATACCTTGCAAAAATGGATGGTCCGAATGTCCTTTGGTGCACTTGGCGTGACAATCATTTTCTCACTACTATATGCGCTTGGGAATGGCTTCGGTTTAACTGCTGTCGATATTGATTTCATGCTTCGTTTTCATGGCGTATTGAACTGTCTAGTATTTGCACTATGTGGAATTGTCGGCTGGTCGTTGTCCACTCCTACCACATCTTTTGACGGCCCTACTTTTCCCGTTAGTCATATTCGCGGGAAATGGATGATTGGAGAACAAATTTTGGATAATAAAGTCGATACAAATCACTCGGGACTTGTTGACGACATGGATGTCTATCAGTGTGTGACCATATCGCCCGGCATTATTCATTTCTATGAAAACACGACTGATTATCGGTTATTCACAACTGTGAAATGGCGTACTTGGTTTAAACCAGTTGCCTTTCTTTACGCATTGATAAGTCGTCAAACACAGCAGATCAATTTGCCTGTTCACAATCGACAAGTTGAAATGACTGGAGATGTGCTCGCACTTCGAGATGGCGTCGACGGAAGGAAAAATGTTAGAGCTTGGGTACGTAAAATCGATAAAAACACTGCATTTGTCGCATTATACGCAGAACATACGCATGCCGGTCGGACCTACATGAATATTGCCCTACCACTTCCCTTTTCAACAATGACCGGCATTTTGGAATTACATCAAGTCGGAAATGAATTACAGTTAACGAGTAAGAAAATCAGCTCACCCAATTCAGACGCAGGCATCTATTTATCATGGAAAGCGAATCACTTATTTAAATTACCGATAGAAGAAAATTTCATGGTCCGTGAAATGGCTGATGGAACATTGCTTGCACGTCATAGCATGTGGTTGTTTTCACTACCCTTTCTAACAATTGAGTATTTGATTCATCACAAAGAGAGGCCTGCCTGATACTTGCTGTTGCCAAATAGCAGTGTTATACTTAGGAAACGTCTTAATTGAGCGAGTGATGGATATGATTGCTGGAAATCTAACATATAATTTTGAACGGCCAAAACCTTTGACAGGATTCTGTCAAAGGTTTTTGTTTCCCCTGGGAAACATATTAAAGGAGGGTGTTTGATATGAAAAAAGAGGATTACACAAATGCTTCCATTATCGCGGTTTGGATCAGTTTAATAAGTAATATCCTTTTAACCATTCTTAAATTGATCGTCGGAGCTCTCTTTCATAGTCCAGTTCTACTTGCAGATGGTTTTCACAATGCCGGTGACGTCATTGCCAGTGGAGCCGCCCTAACCTCAATGCGTATTTCCAAGCGCCCCGCTGATGAAGACCATCCTTATGGTCATGGAAAAGCGGAAGTCATTGGTTCCGCCATTGTAGCCATTATTTTAGGATTAGCCGCTATTTACATTGCATATGAAGCAGTTTCAGCATTGTTTGAGGAACCAGCGAAAGCAAGCTTCCTAGCATTACTCACTGCTTTCATCTCACTTGTCTGGAAACAGGCCTTGTATGTCTATACCATTCGCCTTGGTAAATTAGCGAATAGTAAAGGACTCATCGCGACGGCATACGACCATCTCGCCGATGTCTATGCTTCCCTCGCAGCCGTTTTAGGCATCGGGCTTGCCCTCATTGGGGATATATATGATCTTCACTACCTCTCGTACGGCGATCCAGTTGCTGGTATCATCGTGTCAGTATTAGTTATCAAACTTGCCCATGAAATGGGTAAGGAAGCCATGGACATTCTAATGGAGAAAAATATTAGCCAACAAAGATTGGATGAGTTGGCTGCATTAATCCATACCATTCCCGAAGTCAAACGGATTGATAGACTACGTGCTCGTGAACACGGACACTATATTCTCGTCGATTTGCGTATAGGTATCCCCGCTGAATTAACCATCCAGCAAGGACATGATGTGTCTCGGACAATTCGAGATACGATTATGGCACATCATGAAGATGTCGATGAAGTATTGATTCACTTAAATCCTTGGTATGATGAATCGAAATAAGGGACTATCGAGAAAAGCGGTTTTTACTGGTCTTCTCGATAGTCTTTTCATATTCTATTGAAAAATGCATATAAAAAATCAGCAAGTCTGTTAAAATGGAGTCGATACAAGAACTAAGGATGGTTATAGGGCAAATAGTGAAACTTCAAGGATAAGAAGATCAATTACGCCTCGGCGTAATTGTGTCTGGATTTTGAATTGCGCTTGCGCAATTGACTCCTTTCAAAATCCGTGACATCCGCCGGAGGCTTTATCTTTGTTCAGCAGGAGTTTGAACACCCACTGAACAGTAAACAAAACCGCATTCATCTCGCCACCTGTGGAGGTGGGAGTTTTCTGCTGAAAGAAGATAAACTAAACAGAAAGAGGGCATAAACTATGTACAAACATTCGATGAAATTATTCTTAGCGAGCACAGCATTCGCTATGGTAGTAACTTCAGTATCCACACCAATCCAAGCAGAAGCAGCAACCAAAACATTCAAAGACGTCTCAAACGAAAATGCTTATTACAAAGAGATTTCTGAAATAGCTTCTAAAGGCATCATTCGCGGCTACGAAGATGGTACATTCAAACCTAACGAACTTATCACACGTAATCATGCAGCAGCTCTTCTAGTACGATCTTTCAAACCCGAAGGAAACCCTAAACAACAATTCACAGATGTAAGCTCTAAGAACGCATACTATGAAGACTTAGCCCTCGCAGTAGCGAATGGATGGTTAGAAGCTCCTAACGGAAAAGTACGACCGAATGACACGATTACACGCGGCGAAATGGCTATCGCCCTAACTCGAGCAGCTAAACTAACGAGCGGGACAGACCACGGCCTTAAGGATGTCTCAGCCAAATACGAACATGCTGTAAAAATCCTAGCTAAATCCAATATCACAACTGGCTATGAAGATAAAACCTTCCGCGAAAATCAAGGTCTAACTCGCGCTCACTACGCTGTCTTCATGTACCGCTCTATGAATTACAAAGAAGAGGAGAAAGATATAGGCACTCTATACACCAACTCATA